>JASLHL010000195.1 GCA_030152225.1 Flavobacterium sp.
TATTTATAATAATTTAAAATATAATTTAGGTTCTGGTTTCTTTGTAGAAAATATTACACCAAATTTGGAGCGCATTTACGTAGCAAAGAAAAATGGCTATGCTGCATTAATAATCACAGGACGAATGTTTGATTATGTGCATTATGGAATAACGAAATGTGATGATCATATTGAAGCCGTTGCTTCTACTTTAGTTTTTTATAAAGAGGATCAACAAACGGTTTTTTTAGATGTATCCAATAATAAAGGAGATGCAAGACCCATATCTAAATTAAATACCTTCGAGGTGTTTGTTAATAGATACATCGTTGATTTCATCAAGGATTATACGAGTTTACAAGGGATGGAGATTCAATACTATACCAATCTATTTCCTGAGGGAACATACTATGTACAGTATAAAGTGAGATTAGCGAATGGTGGATATGTTGAAAGCAATAAAATTGAGTTTGTATGTGAGGGGATTACTCCTTAATCCTTGATATATAAGTACTGAAAAGATAATATAAACGATAGAACGGCTCAAAAAAAGACACTCTTTTTTGGCCGTTTTTTATTTTCCCTATAGGTTGTGATTTTTAAGAGATACAAACTGTTTTTTAACAAAAAAATGTATCTTTAAAAGATGAAAAACAAAGCAATCCTAGTGTTAGCCTTTTTCCTCTTGCCCTTGATGGGAAGTGTGTATGCCATTCCTCTATTATATGCCAATCCTAAAAAGCAAGGGGTATATACCCGTCAAGAACAACCAAAAGCAGACCCTAATGCTTTTTTGAAGCTGAGTCAATTGGTAGATGTCTATGCCAATCAGGCGTTGAGCAAGGGCAACATCCATTCTTTGGCTATAGCAGTGTATAAAGACGGTGCCGTTTACCATCAGTACTACGGAACGTTAGACCGCGAGGCAAAGCAAAAGCCTACGGATCAGACCCTATATGAAATTGCCTCGATCTCTAAGGTCTTTGTCGGTTCATTAGCGGCTAAAGCTGTATTGGAGCACAAGCTAAAACTGGAGGATGATATCCGTTTGTATTTAAACGACACTTATCCTGATTTGACTTTTGAAGGAACACCCATTACCATCCAAAACGCCTTGACCCATACCCTGGGATTAAAAGATAAAAACCCAAAGCAGTTGGATCATATTTTTCAACAAGTAAGGGAAGGATACTATGAAAATAGACCTTTTGCATATTCAATGGCAGATTTATTAACGGAATTAAAAACCGCTGAAGTGACAACGAAACCGGGAACTGTATACGAATACAGCTCTGTCGGACCGGAATTAATCGCCTATGCTTTAGAACAAGTATATGGGAAGCCTTACCGCGTACTCCTAGGAGAGTTCTTGGAGAATTTACAATTGAATCAAACCTATTTGTATGAGTATGATCAGCATAAACAAGAATTAGCCGTTAGTTTTAACGAAGAAGGAAAGGTCGCTCCTTTACTCAAAAACCCGCTATTAGGTGGATCACATGGAATGTTAAGTACATTACCTGATTTAATTACCTTTATGCGATTTCAGTTAGAGAGTAAGGAGCCCTTTGTACAAGAAGCGGTGCGTTTGTTGTTTGAAGATGAAATAGAAGGCGATGACAAAGGGTATTTATGGGATGTAGGTTATGGACAAAAAGAAGGGGCGTATCACGGAAAAACGGGAACATCCAATGGAGTACAGAGTGGAATCCTCATTTGCCCAGATTCGAATTACGGGATGATTGTAATGATGAATGATACGGCTGAAGCCGCTCAGGAGGATTGGGGCACCCTGTATAACAAACTAGAAACAGCGCTTATTCAATATCCTAAAGTTAATTTAGTGTCCTTATTAGCGCCTGATTTTGCAGCGAATTTTGAGGAAGGAGCTAAGCTATATAGGCAATTGAAAGACAAGAAAGAACAGTATATCGCAGACTCATTTTCTCTTAATAACTATGCCTATGAATTAGCAGGAGAAGGGCAGTTTGATCAAGCCATTCTAATAGTCGAATTCGCCCTTTCACTCGATGAAGACAAGGCTAATTTATACGATAGTCTAGGTGAAATTTGCCTAATGAATAAGCAGTATGACAAGGCATTACTCCATTATCAAATGGCGTTGGATTTAGATCCAACGAATGAAAATGCCAAACGTATTATAGAAGAAATAACACAAAGAAAATAGTAGGGGTGAAGCCCAATATAAAAGAGCATTCTATTGTAAATTAGAATGCTCTTTTTTTAGGTAGTATAAAAAGGAATTGTTATTTAAAAATCACTTTAGGCATGCCAATTTCACCGTATAACAGGGATTTTACCACAGGTTTGAGCACCTTAGATGCTTCGATATAAAGCGAATCTGGAATATCGGGATTGGCTCGAACCACGACTTTTTGATCTTGAAAAGGAGAAACTTCCGCTTGCTGCACTTGCATTTCCCATAATTCGAGTGCTAGTGCATCCACTGAGGAAAATTTAAAGTAAACCCCCTGATCAGCTAGCTTATCGGCAATCACCATATAGACCCATTGGGGAATAATCGCATCAACAGAGCAATAAACAGCCACTGCTTTTTCGCGAAATGAGGTGAAATCAAGTTGTGCGAGTGCAATTCTGAATTCTTTCTCTTTGATGATCATCTCCATATAAAGCAATTGTTTAAGGTCTAGTCCAACGACTTCGATTGTGGGTTTATACGCCAATAAATCAAAGGCAATAATACCCGAAGCGGTTACTTTGTTGTGTATAGGATCTGTATGCATCGTATATTGTTTAAAAAGAGCGCCTTGTATCGAGCTACAAGGCGCCGACATTATTACATTTTGGAAAGCGCGAGCTCGTAGTTTTTTTCAACAACAGACCAGTCTAATACAGACCAGAACGCATCGAGATAATCGGCTCTTCTATTTTGATACTGTAAGTAATAGGCGTGTTCCCATACATCTACCCCTAAAATTGGGTAGCCTTGTTGAGCGGGGTTGACATCCATTAAAGGATTGTCCTGGTTGGGTGTTCCTGCAACAGCAAGAGATCCATCTGCTTTTACATAAAGCCATGACCATCCCGATCCAAATTGACCCATTCCCGCTTTGGTAATTTCTGCTTTTAGTGCCTCCATACTGCCAAAAGTTTCCGTGATACGAGCTGCTAGTGCGCCTTCTGGAGCTTGTTTGGGTGTAGGAGATAAAAGACTCCAAAACAAGCTGTGGTTGAAATGCCCACCGCCGTTGTTTCGCACAGCTGCTGAATGCCTGCTTATCTCACCTAGTAATTCTTCTAATGCTTTTGTTTCATTGGCTGTACCCGCCAAAGCATTGTTTAGGTTCGTTACATAAGCTTGGTGATGCTTGCTGTGGTGAATCATCATCGTTTCTTTGTCGAAATGAGGCTCTAAGGCATCATAGGTATAGGGCAGTGTAGGTAAATTAAATGTACTCATGGTTTCTATTTTTTGAATTAAAATCTGAAGACAAAAGTACGGGTAATTTTTAATAAACCAAGTTTTTGCTTGTTTTATTGTTTTTGGAACCAGCGTACATAAACTGCTTTATGTCAATTTGTATAGGGGAACTCGTGTAAATTGGCAAAAAAAAGATACCTTTGTTTGATTAATAAAACAACATTTTGTTTGGTAAATGAAAAAGAGTGCTACAGATCAAATATTGATGCAACTGAAAATGCGCGGTACGGCAAGTGCAGCAGAACTCGCTGATGAATTGGGTATTACAAAGGAAGGTGCGCGTTTACATGTTCAAAAACTCGTAAAGGAAAACGCAGTACAGGTAGAAGCCAAAAGTGAAGGTGTAGGCAGACCAGTAGCCTACTATTCTTTAACAAGTGCTGGCTTAGCTAAATTTCCCGACTCGCATGCTCAGGTTACGGTGGAGATGATTCAGTCCATCCGCAGGCTCTTTGGGGAAAACGCCCTTGATTTATTGATTACAGATCGCGAAAAGAAGGTTTATTCGCATTACGAGGAATCCATTGGTACCACAAAATCACTCGAGGAGGTATTGGAGCGGCTTACCAATATACGCACTCAAGAGGGGTATATGGCTGAATGGAAAAAGGAAGCCGATGGTAGCTACTATCTGATTGAAAATCATTGTCCCATATGTGCTGCCGCAACGGCATGTCAAGGATTTTGCCGCAGTGAACTCAAAAACTTTAAACAGCTCATCGGTGAGGACTACCAAACCGAACGCATCGATTACATCCTAGATGGTGCACAACGTTGTACGTATAAGATTACAAGAATAGAGAAGGGAAATCGAAAAGCAGTCTAGATGCATCGAATACCAAACAAGCATAAACTAAATGAGAGGAACCTTATTTTGTGTGGTTCTTCGCGTGGTTTGCTCATCGTCTCACTCATCTTAAAACTTCTCAATCGCCCCTAAACCAAACAGCGCAAAATCGTATTTCACGGGATCAACAGGATCCAGTTTACGCAAAGCCGTATCCAATTCCAAAAGTGCCTTGGCGTCGTTTTGTGTGCGTTTTAGGATCCCTAGTTTACGCGCCATATTTCCTGAATGTACATCGAGTGGACAAGATAACTCACTAAGCGATACGCCTTTCCATAACCCAAAATCAACACCTTCGTTGTAGTTTCTGACCATTCAACGGAGGTACATATAGAACAAAATAAGTAAAAAAATATAGATTAAAGTGAGGATATGAAAATAATAATAATTTAAAACAGATTTTATTTTTGTTAAAATTAACATACATTTGCCACTTGCCAATTAAATCGGGAATCTATGAGATATTTTTCTTACGCCGTTGTTTTCTTTTGTTTTTGTATGAATGCCTTATATGGACAGCAGAATTTAGTGCTTAATCCCAGTTTTGAAGATGTGAATGAGGAGGAGTTAGGTTGTGGATTTTATACGTCTCCCACAGAATTCAATAACGCTATTCAGAGTTGGACGCTACCTTCTTTAGGAACTTCGGATATTTATCATATGAGTTTGGATGAATCCTGTATAACATCCCCTTTAAATCCCTTAATGGTATCTTTATTACCCAGAACGGGGGATAGTATGGTTGGTATAATTGTGGATGAGAATATGTATTATTCTAATGAAGAAAATAATAGTATAACTAATAAATATAGAGAATACATCCAAGGACAATTAAGTTCTCCCTTAATAGTGGGGAAAAAGTATAAAGTGAAATTTTATACTTATTTGTCTAATTATAGTAGTTATGGAGTAAATAATATGGGAATCAAATTCTTTGCGGATTCTTATTTTCAAGATAATGATTCTTTAATAGATCAAATTCCTGACGCAAATCATGCTGAGGTTATCATGGCAAGAGACGAATGGTATTTAATTGACTTTGAATTTATACCTCAAACTGTCGGATTGAATTATTTTGTTATTGGAAATTTTTCAAACAATGATAATACCTTAATAGAGATAGTAGAAGGAACAATTACTAATCCATTGCCCATGTTTCCAACTTCGTACTATTTTATTGACGATGTTTCAGTTGTAGATATTTCTCCTCCTATTTTCGATCCGATGGAATCCTTTTGCCAAGGAGCTACTTTTACTTTACCAGAACAATCTGAGAATGGTTATTCAGGAAGTTGGTCGCCCGCAGTTAATAACCAAGAAACCACTACCTATACTTTTACACCCGATAACCCTGATATTGAGTCTGTAACCTTAACCGTTGAGATTATAGAACCTCATATTGAGTCTATTTTTGATGTAGAAACAAGCGTATGTAATGGAACAACTTTTACTTTACCAAGTGTCTCAGAAAATGGAATAACAGGTACTTGGTCACCTGAAATAAACAATCAAAAGACAACGACGTATACGTTTACCCCTGAAGCTGGTTCTTGTGCGTTAGAAACTTCTATTACGATAGAAGTCGTCGATATACTAACACCTGAGTTTAGCCTTCCTACTTTTATCTGTGCAGGAAGTTCATTAGTTTTACCAGAGTTATCTAATAATGGAATTTCTGGTACTTGGACACCTACTATTGACAATCAGCAAACGACAACGTACACCTTTACACCGGTAGGATATGATTGTGCTGTACCAGTTACAGTAACAGTAGAAGTTAAACGAATAGATACGCCACTATTGAATTCCTATTGCGCTAAAAACGAGCTTTATGTTGAAGTAGTAAATCCTGACTTGACGAACCAATTCCAATGGCAAATAAATGGTATAGCAATGGAGGAATTGTCTCCAACGATTCAGTTGTCGAAATATGCGAATCTTTTGCATGACAAGCAAAATAAAGTAACGGTAAGTATGACCAATACTTCAGGTTGTATCACCACGAATACCGTAGAAATTGACAATAAAAACCTTTGCTTAGTTCCAAGAGGAATTTCACCTCAAGGGGATGGGGTAAACGATAGTTTTGATCTCAGTCATTTTGGAGGAGTTTCACTTCAAATTATCAATCGCTATGGGATGAAAGTGTATGATAAGAAAAACTACCAGAATGAATGGTTTGGACAAACGAATTCGAGTACTACATTACTACCTAGCGGAACGTATTTTTATCAGTTTGTTACCAATCAAGGAGAAACGCTTTCCGGATGGGTGCAGTTGGTATATTAGGTGGTGCAGGTTGTTATTTGCGCAGTTCGCACGATTTGCCTAGCTGTTTGTGAGATAGCCTTAAAATCAATAGTTATTCATTTTCACTACAAAATTTTCTTAACTAGAAAGAAGGCGTACAACCACCTTATTCTGCTGACGTAGGAAGCATCGCTTCGGTTAATCCATGTTGCATATACTATGCTTTGTACTAAGATGTAGGGTGGATTTAACGGGTGTGACTTTTCGTTCCTCAAGGTGATAAACAGATGGAACTCAGCCTAACCCATATCTCTCACCTAGTTTATATTTTGTTTTGGTGTTCGATGAACCTACACTGTGTCTCGGTTTCCCATAACCATGCTTAAAACTTCTCAATCGCCCCTAAACCAAACAGCGCAAAATCGTATTTCACGGGATCAACAGGATCCAGTTTACGCAAAGCCGTATCCAATTCCAAAAGTGCCTTAGCGTCGTTTTGTGTGCGTTTTAGGATCCCTAGTTTACGCGCCATATTTCCTGAATGTACATCGAGTGGACAAGATAACTCACTAGGCGATACGCCTTTCCATAACCCAAAATCAACACCTGCGTTGTCGTTTCTGACCATCCAACGGAGGTACATATTAATCCTTTTCGCCGCCGACCCTTTTAATGGATCTGAGATGTGTTTTTGGGTACGCGATTGGTGTTGAATTTCAAAGAATACCGTTTTAAACTTCGAAATACGCTCCTGTAGAGGCAAAGACGAATCGCTGAACACAGCTTCTAAACCTCCGTGATTGAGGTAAATGTGTTGCAACGCTTGGATAAAAGTTGTAAAATCTATACTGTTAAAGGTACGGTGTACGAAGCCTTCTAAAGCGTCTAAATGATCTTCGTTGTGACTCATAACAAAATCATAGGGTGAATTACCCATTAATTCCATCATCTTATGTGCATTTTTGATGATCATCTTTCGGTTGCCCCAAGCGATGGTAGCACTTAAAAAGCCTGCAATTTCAATATCTTCTTTTTGGGTGTATAAATGCGGGATTTGTACAGGGTCATCCACAATAAAAGAGGGATTGTTGTACAGGAGTACCTTTTCGTCTAAAAATTCTTTGAGTTCATGTTGTTTCATAGAGACAAAGCTAGGGAATTATTGGGAGGAATAGCTAAAATTTGTTGGATAGGAAAATTAGGGGGCTTGTGATAGCTTAAAAACTACCACAGACTACTTAGGCCTAAAACGAAGAGTAAAAACAGGGGAATACAAGAAGAAAATGCAGCCTTTTTGCAAAAGGCTG
>JASLHL010000210.1 GCA_030152225.1 Flavobacterium sp.
TTTAGTCACAGGACATCGCAGAGAAAATCACGGAGAAGGATTTGTCAATATATGTCGTGCCTTAAAGCGAATTGCATTAAACCACCCTGACAAATTAGTGGTATATCCTGTGCATTTAAATCCAAATGTGTTAACTCCAGTAACGGAGATGCTAGGAGGAGTAGAAAATATTTTATTGATAGAACCCTTATCATATCCTCTATTTCTTTGGTTGATGAATCGAGCTAAAGTTATTTTAACGGATAGCGGTGGTATACAAGAAGAAGCACCGAGTTTAGGTAAACCCGTGTTAGTAATGCGTACCACTACAGAACGTCCAGAAGCAGTAGCTTCAGGAACTGTTAAGTTAGTGGGAACGGATGTCGAACTCATTGTCGCAGAAGTGGAAAAATTACTAAGTGATGCCGCGTATTATCAGGCTGCTTCAAGTAAAAAGAATCCGTACGGTGATGGAACAGCTGCTAAGGCTATCGTTGATTTTATTAAAAAAATATAATATTATTTCAACCAACTAACTGATTATGAGTATGTTGTTTTGGTGAGAGAATGTTGATTTAGGAGTAAATTGATAATAATATAGATAATAGAATAAAAAGACATGGTCAGACAATCCATTCAAAAAATAAGGCAAAATAGCTTTTTAAATGCAAGTCTTTTTTCTGGTTTATCCGCGATTTCGAAACTAGTATCCTCTGTTGTAATAGCAAAATTTGTAGCAGTATTACTGGGCCCTGAGGGACTGGCTTTGATTGGTCAACTCAATAA
Source organism: Flavobacterium sp. (assembly GCA_030152225.1). Taxonomy (GTDB): domain Bacteria; phylum Bacteroidota; class Bacteroidia; order Flavobacteriales; family Flavobacteriaceae; genus Flavobacterium. Next base: position 766 of record JASLHL010000210.1, read on the forward strand.
TTTTATTCTATTGATTATTACTTTAGGGGGAACTGCATTTAGTCAGGGAATTGTAAAATACATTGCACAATATAGCAGGGAAGATCCTCAAAAGGTGAATGCGATTATCAGTACGGGACTTAAATTGGTCGTCTTTTTAAGTGTTTTACTTGGGATTGGATTAATTTTAGGATCAACGGTTTTATCTTCCTATATTTTATTTGACGACAAGTACTACGTTGTATTTATTTGTTTGGGGTTTACATTGCTATTAAGTGGTTTAAACGCTGTTTATTCATCCGTTTTAAATGGAATGAAAGAGTTTAAAAAATTTAATTTAATCACAATTCTCAGTAATCTATTTGGATTAATTGTTTCTGTACTTTTCATGTACTTCGGAAAAATTGAAGGTGCGTTAATTGGATTGGTTTTAAATCAAACGATTCTTTTTCTAGTAACGTATTGGTTTATTCGAAATGAATCGTGGTTTGGCTTTTCCAACTATTGGAAAATACCTTTGGAAAAAAAATATACCCGAGACCTGTTCAACTATGCAGTTTTGGCTTTGTTTTCTACTATTCTAGTACCAATTGTATCCATTTGTATTCGAAACTTTATTATTGAAGATTGGGGTATGAAAAATGCAGGCTATTATGAATTAATTGTTCGTATCTCTAGTGTGAGTCTCATGTTTTTCTCCGTTGTTATTTCCACCTATTATATCCCTAGAATTTCTGAAATTAAAACGGTTCAAGAGCTAAAAAAAGAAGTGCGTTCGACCTATAAAATTATTATTCCGATCAGTATCCTTGCTTTAGGTGGACTTTTTCTGTTTAGAGAGCTTGTCATAAAGATCTTAGCAACAACAGATTTTTTAGTAATTACCCAAGTTTTTATTTGGCAAACACTAGCTGATTTCTTTAAAATACTAGCACAGATCCTAAGCTTTATTCTAGTGGCACGGGCTTTTATTAAACTCGCTATTCTAATAGAGATCGCGTTTAATAGTTTGCAATTACTGTTGTGCTATTTCTATGTGCCTATTTATGGATATGAAGGAGCTATTAAGGTGAATACGGCAATGTATGTTGTTTACTTTCTTACATTTGTTCTGGTGTATTATTACTACATCATTCCCAGATTTAATTCTAATACTATAAAATTTAAAAAAGTATGATTCCTAAAATAATCCATTATTGTTGGTTTGGAAGGGGTAAAATGCCCGAAATTGTGATTAGTTGCATGGCTTCCTGGCACAAATTTCTTCCTGAATATGAATTGATTTTATGGAATGAAGATAATTTTCCTTTTGACGATTTTCCTTTTGCGCAAGAAGCCTTAGCTTCTAAGAAGTATGCTTTCGTTTCGGATGTTTGTCGATTATATGCCCTTTATCAGTACGGAGGAGTGTATTTAGACACAGACGTAGAAGTTTTAGGTCGTTTAGATGATTTCCTAAATCACGCTGCTTTTTCTGGATTTGAAGACAATAAAAGTGTTCCAACAGGTATTATGGCCAGTACACAATTTGGACAATGGGCCAAAGATATGCTTGCTTATTATGATAATCGATCGTTTATAGATAAGCAGGGAAATATGAATACGCAGACCAATGTGCAAATTATTTCTGAACTGATGGTTGAAAAAGGTATTGTTTTAAATAATACGTACCAAGAAATTCCAAATTATATTACTTTTTATCCGAGTGATTTTTTTTGCCCTAAATCTCACTTAGATGGTAAAATTAGACGTACAGCAAACACAATTGTTATTCATCATTTTGCGGGTTCATGGCTTTCAAAGTCAGCGAAAAGAAAAATGAAAATGAAGCAATTTATCCGTAGTTTGGTAGGAAACAGTACCGTCGATAAAATTAAAAAAAGGATAGGAACGAAAAGAACTTGATGATATGAGTGAAAAAAAGAGACTTTCGACAAGGGAAATTTTCATGTACTTTTTTTTTATTTCAGGTATTTTTTTACTTCCTTTTACGAATTTTGACGGTGTAAATTTTTTAAGAGAATATGCCCGTGAAGCAGCTATTTATTTTTGGATTCTGTGCGGGGGAATACTCTTAGTTGAGGTTTTCTTGCAAAAGAGAAAGGTGTATTTCCCGTATAATTCAACCCTAGTGCTTCTCTTTTTTTTATTTGTTGTTTGGTGTTGTTTTACCTATTTGTTTAATTTTTATTCCATTCAAACAAATTATTTTAAGGGAAGAAGTGGTACAAGTCGCTTTGTGTCTCAAGTGATCTCCTTGTTGCTTCCCAGCGTATTTTTAGTCTATTGCTTTTGGAATATCATCAGAACATGGACCATTAGACAGCTGTTAATCTACTTGCGCCGCATCATTTTTTATAGCTTTTTATTTGTATTTGTTTATGGATTTGTTGAGTTTGTTGCAATACAGGCAAATAGCGAATTCCTAAAAAAATTGTTACTGAGTCTAAATTTTCTTCCCTTTGTAAACAAAGAAGCTTTCTATGTTCAAAGAATATCATCCGTCTCTTTTGAAGTACCGTCTTTAGGAAATTATTTGATTTTTGTAGCAGGTTGGCTGTTTAGTTATGTTTTAACAATGAAGCGCAAAGGGTTGAGTCTTATCCCCACAGTATTGCTTTTGATTTTAACCGTAATTTCTGGTGCTAGAGCGGCTATGGTCATTGTTTTACTACAGTTTGTTCTATTTTTAATCGGATTGTTTTCTGTAAAAAGATATCGAAAAGTAAGGTACCACCTCATTCAAATTGGCCTTGTAGGGAGCCTTTTAATAGCGGTTTTATTTGGAGGCAAAATTGCGAAAAAAATGAATGGGCAATTGGACTTTTTTAGTGTGGAAAACAATATTTCGAACCAAACGCGTTATGGAATGCAATATGCCTCTTTGAAAGTGTTCGCTGATCATCCAATAACGGGAGTAGGTTTCGGACAAAATGCTTTTCACAAGCAAAAATATTATCCCGATTGGGCTGTAACTAATAATTATGAATTTGAAGAGTGGTACCTAAACGAACATATTCCTCAATTTCCACCAGATTTCAATATTTATACTCGATTACTGGCAGAAACAGGTATCGTAGGATTTTTACTCTTTTTGAGTTTCTTGGTTTTATGCCTAAAGAGAACCTATCAATGCATGGAAAAAGGAAAACAAGAAGAGAAAGTACTTGGTCTGATCTTGTTTATTTCATTTGTAGGTTTTGCAGTGAATTGGCTTCAAATAGATTATATAAGACAATTGGGGTTTTGGCTTTGTTTTGCCTTACTCTTAAAGTTGATGTTTAATAAAACTATATTCGATAGATGAAAAAAATAGTCGTCTTAATTCCTCATTACAATGCGAAAGATGGGTTGTTGAAAACGTTGAAATCCATCAAAGAAACTAGAGCTATTGATGTGATTATTGTTGATGATGGCAGTAGAGAGCCACTTGATATCGAAGCGTTGAAAACGATCTATCGCCAAGAAGGAGAACTGTTCTTACTTGAATTGGGTAATAATCAAGGTATTGAACACGCATTAAATGCGGGTTTGGCATGGATTCACGAAAGAGCATATGACTACATTGGTCGATTGGACTGTGGAGATACTTGTATTGAAAATAAGTTCGCAAAACAGTTGGACTATATGGAGAAAAATCCAGCAATACTTTTGCTGGGTACATGGGCCAATTTTATTCAAGAAGAAGAGGAACGGTTTTTGTATGTGTTTGAAACCAAAACGACACATAAGCAAATAACTCGAGCCATGTATTTTAATAGCTGTTTTGTTCATCCTTCTGTGGTCTTTAGAAAAGCAGTACTAGACGAAGTTGGGTATTATCCTGTAGATTTTAAATACGCAGAAGATTTTGCCTATTTTATGCAAATATCATTACATGGTAAAGTGGAAAATTATCCCGAGGCATTGCTCAATTATTATATTGCAGAAAATTCTATCAGTACGTTAAGGCGTAAAGAGCAAATAAAAAGTAGAATTCGAATTATACGAAAATATAAACCATTTAATGGACTAAGAGTGCTGAGCATGATTAGAAATTATATGTTGCTATATACTTCTAGAAATTTAATTCTCAACATAAAGAAAGTAATTCGAAAAAAGTAAAAAGCTTATGCAACAAGAGCGTAAAAAAACGAAAGATAAAGTGATTCAATTCACTTGTGTAGGCATTCTGTTCCTCTATATTTATTTCATGGTATTTGGATTTATGATTGTCAATATGGCTTTATTGGCTTTAGTCATTTTGTTTTTCGTCAATTATAAACAGTCAAAAGAACAATTGATTACCTATTGGACAACCAATAAAACAGTGCTTCTTATTTTGCTTTCTACTGTTGGCTTTCAGTTTGTTCACGGAGCTATTACGGGGGATTTATCAGCAAAAAGATTTGGTTTTTTGGGTTTATTGATCGTTTCTGCCTTTGTTTTATCTTGGGTGCAAGAACTAAAGCTTATCGCTAAAATATTCCTTTTCTGTATCACCCTGCTCCTGGTTGCAGGCAGTTATAATATCTATAACTATTATGTAAGTGCAGTGGAGTTTGATCTATCTAGCGGAGGGCATATTGATCGTATGCTGATTGTGAACAGACCCTATTTGGGATTTATGTTAACTATTGGCATTTTAACTGCTTTATACTTAACGCGGATTTACACTAAATACAAACTATATTATGGTGGACTTAGCTTGTTGTTTCTAGTCTATCTCGTATTTATAGGCAATAGAATTCAAGTCGTATCTCTTGTGGTTTTGGTACTCTTGTATTTGTTGTGTTATGCGAAAATCAAGGGGATAAAAAAAATTGGAGGATTTGCATTCATTTGTTTAGTCGTCTTTCTTCTTTTTAATTATACCCCCATTTTAAAAAAGCGTTTTGAATTGGATAGCTTGACTACTATTACACAAATAACAGAACGGTTAGAAGAGAAAGAACCCCGTGTTTTGATTTGGAAATGCGCTTGGTCTTTTACACAAGAACCTTCTTTTCAACCCTTTTTTGGTGTTGGAAAGGTAGAAACGCTAGAAAATAAACTTAGGTCCTGCTACGATGGAATAAGTCTTCAAAATCCTATGCGGAATTATTTTATAGATGCACAATTTAATACACATAACCAATTTATTGAATATTATGTTCTTACAGGAATAATTGGGGTTGGACTATTACTTTCATTGTTTTGTGCGGTACTGGTAAAAGTTAGACGTTATTTTATTCCCACTGCTTTGACCTTCGCCTTATTTAATTTTTGTTTTGTTGAGAATCTATTTAATCGACAATTAGGCGTTTATTTGTTTGGTTTTGTACTAACATTCGTTTTGATGCTGTACCAAGAGGAAAAGAAGCGTATACAAGCTATAGAGAACGATAAATAGCTAAGAGATGGTTGAAATTTTTGTCTTTATCAAATTTTCTTTCACAAACAACATACGCTTGCTCGCCTAACTGTTTGCGAAAAGAGGGATGTTCCAATTGTCTGATTACCTCAATTAAATCGGATGCTTGAGTAAATAAGAAACCGTTGAGGTTAGGCTCAACGATATCGTTATTGCCAATAACATCGGTCGCTAGAATAGGCTTTCTAAAGGCCATAGCTTCAAGAACGGCAATAGGAAGTCCTTCCCAAAGAGAGGTTTGTAGGTAAACATCCAGCTGGTTTAAGTAGGGAAATACAGCCGTATTATTGGTAAACCAACCCGTTATTGTAATATTTGGTGCGGTTAGTTGATTGCGAAGTTCCCCATCGCCAATCCACAAAAATTGATGTTGTGGAAAAAGAAGTGCCACTTCATTGAATAGCTTTGGATTTTTTTGATAGGAGATTCTGCCAATTGTTCCAATGATCAATTGATTCGAAGCATTGTCTTTGACCGTATAATGTTGGTTTAAATGCGCTAAATCAATCCCATTTCGCACTAAAAGAGAGGCTCCTATTCGTTGTGCTATCTTGTACTCAGTATCACCACAAGCAATGGTAGTCCCCCCAAAAAGGACTTGCGTTATTTTTTCGATCCCATAGAATAGCTTTTGTTTGACAGGAGAGATGTCCTGACGCAAAAAAGAGTAACCATGGGGCGTATAAAACAATTTTCGCTTGTAAGTTGGCATAAAACTTGCCCATCTGCCAATGACTCCCGCTTTAGAGGAATGTAAATGGATACAATCGGGTTTTAGTTGCTTGATCGTTCTCCTTAAAGCAAAAGTAGAGCGAAGATCCTTCAAGGGTTTTAGCTCTCGCTCCATTTCAATGGGAATTAAATGGATGGAGGTAGGAAAATCTTGATCGATCTGATCTTGTGTAATCTCTTTTCTTTTGTTACTGTAGATGATATAGGTTTCAATAGTAGGCTGTTGGCTAAAAAACAAAGCCAAGTCTTTAAAATAAGAATATACACCTCCACCAAAAGATTCTACAATATGGATAATTCGCATTAGCAATCTAAATTTATAACGACAAATTTAGTTTATTTATTTAGGAATTGTAAAATCAATAAGGTACAATTCTCAAAATAAAGAAAGTTCCTTAACTTTGTCTAGAAATGAATATATAGGATGAAACGTATTTTAATAACAGGTGCTGCAGGTTTCTTGGGATCACACTTATGTGATCGCTTCCTTGCGGAAGGGTATCACGTCATGGGCATGGATAATTTAATAACGGGTGATTTAAAGAATATTGAACACTTGTTTGGGGAGGCACATTTTGAGTTTTATCATCACGATGTGACTAAGTTTGTGCATGTGCCGGGAAATTTAGACTATATTCTTCATTTTGCTTCGCCAGCAAGTCCGATAGACTATTTAAAAATTCCAATCCAGACACTTAAAGTAGGATCTTTAGGAACACATAATTTATTGGGGTTGGCTCGCGTAAAAAAGGCACGTATTTTGATTGCTTCCACTTCAGAAGTGTATGGAGATCCGCTGGTACATCCACAAACGGAGGAGTATTATGGCAATGTCAATAGTATTGGACCGAGAGGCGTATACGATGAAGCCAAACGATTTCAAGAGTCCATCACGATGGCATATCATACATTTCACGGCTTAGAAACGAGAATTGTGCGCATTTTTAATACCTATGGCCCTCGAATGCGATTAAACGATGGAAGAGTAATCCCTGCCTTTATTGGACAAGCCTTGAGGGGAGAGGATTTAACCGTTTTTGGCGATGGAAATCAGACGCGCTCTTTTTGCTATGTAGACGATCAGGTAGAAGGTATTTATCGATTGCTCTTATCTGATTATACGTTGCCTGTAAATATTGGCAATCCAGATGAAATTACCATTTTGGATTTTGCAAAGGAAATTATTCGCTTGACAAATAGCGAACAAAAAATAATTTTCAAGGATTTGCCAATAAATGATCCTTTACAGCGTTGTCCTGATATAACGAAAGCTAAAAATATACTGGGATGGTCTCCGAAAATTGATCGAGCAGAAGGAATGAAACGCACTTTAGCCCATTTTAAATCCTTTACAAAAGAGGATTTAGCTCGCGAGGAACATAAAGATTTTTCTAACTACATTTATTGATGGGTAAAAAAACAGGTAGATATTCTTATTTATTACGTCCACTTACAACGTGTATCGATTTAATTACAATCAATGCACTTGCTCAGGTATGGTTTGATACAATCTCTGGAGGAAATTACCTATTTCATCTTGTTTTGTCTATCGGATGGCTCGTAGCTGCGGGATTAAGCGGCTATTATGAGGTCTATCGACACACCAAAACCGTGCGAGTGGCTGAGAAAGTATGCAAACAATTTTTCTTTCAGTTTATTTTAGTCGCTTCTTATAATGGCATCTTTGATCGATTCGCAGAAGTTAAAGAGCTCGTTGGATACGGCATTTCTATTTTTACGATTATTTGTACCATCAAATTCACTATTTTCTTCCTGCTGAAGTACATCCGAAAATTCTTAGGAGGTAACTTTAGAAATATTGTATTATTGGGGAGTGAAAGAGAAATCAATGAAATGAAAAAGGTTTTGTTGAAAAGAAAGGATTTGGGATACCGTATTGTCAATCATTTCTTTAACTTGGAAGATCAAAGTTTGGAAGATTTAAGAATTTACCTCTCTGAACATCGAGTAGATGAGATTTTTATGCAGTTTTCATTGACCAAAGAGAAGAACTTTTTGGCTATTCTGGAGTTTGCTGATAATAACATGATAACGGTAAGCTATATTCCCACGCAAAAAGACATTTTAAATCACAACCTCAGAATTGAATACTACGATTTAATACCGGTTGTACCAAGGCGTGTTATTCCATTAGATAAGCCGTATAATCAATTGTTAAAGCGATTATTTGACCTGTTTTTTTCTATTCTGGTCATCGTTTTTATTTTATCGTGGCTGGTACCTTTAGTTGCTTTTTTAATTAAAAAAGAGTCAAAAGGACCTGTATTCTTCAAGCAAAGGCGAACAGGCTTAAATGATGAAGAATTTTGGTGCTATAAATTCAGATCCATGCATTTAAATTCGGCTAGCGATTGCGAACAAGCGACGCGAAACGATCAGCGAATCACCAAAATTGGAGCCTTTTTACGCCAATCTAGTTTGGATGAATTCCCGCAATTTATCAATGTTTTTTTTGGCGATATGTCCATTGTCGGACCTCGCCCCCATATGGTGATACACACTAAAATGTATTCCAAACGCGTGAACCGCTTTATGTTGCGTCATTTGGTTAAACCAGGTATTACGGGCATGGCACAAACACATGGGTATCGCGGTGAAATTGAAAATGATCGCGATATTATCAATCGCTTTAAATACGATTTATTTTACCTAGAAAATTGGTCGATTTTACTGGATCTAAAGATTATTTACCTCACAGTTTACAACGTTTTTAAAGGAGAAGAAAAAGCGTACTAAATCTTTTTATCAACTTGTTCCTCTTATTCTTAGGAACTTTTTCTTTATTCGTTTTTTTATAATTATTTTTGAGCCTTAATAACAAACAACACAATTAATGAAAATTTTATTATTAGGTTCAGGTGGACGTGAGCATGCACTAACATGGAAAATGTTACAAAGCCCACAATGCGAAGCTGTGTTTGTAGCTCCTGGTAACGCAGGAACAGCACAAATTGCCCAAAATATAGCTATCAATCCCAATGATTTTGACGCGGTAAAAGAAGTGGTCTTAACGCATGAAATTGATATGGTAGTGGTTGGGCCAGAAGATCCTTTAGTAAAAGGAATTGTCGATTTTTTCAAACAAGAGGACAGTATTAGTCATATTCCTGTCATTGGGCCTTCAAAAATGGCGGCACAATTGGAAGGAAGTAAAGATTTTGCGAAGGAATTCTTGATCAAACACAATATTCCAACAGCTGCTTACCAAAGTTTTACCAAAGATACCGTCGAAGAAGGAAAGAAATTCTTGGAAACGGTAAAAGCACCGTATGTATTGAAAGCAGATGGATTAGCCGCAGGTAAAGGGGTCGTTATCTTGGAAGATTTGAATGCAGCCAAAGCAGAATTAGAAAATATGTTGGTCGATGCTAAGTTTGGCGATGCTAGTTCGAAAGTAGTTATCGAAGAGTTTTTATCGGGAATCGAATTAAGTTGTTTCGTATTAACAGACGGGAAATCATATAAGTTGCTACCTACTGCAAAAGATTACAAGCGAATTGGAGAAGGAGATAAAGGATTGAATACAGGTGGAATGGGTGCTGTTTCTCCTGTGCCATTTGCGACAGATGAGTTCTTAAAAAAGATCGAAGATCGCATTGTGATTCCAACAGTGGAAGGAATTAAGAAAGATCAGCTAGACTATAAAGGATTTATTTTTATCGGAATCATCAAAGTAGGTGAAGATCCTTTTGTTATTGAGTATAATGTTCGCATGGGAGATCCTGAAACGGAAGTGGTAATGCCTCGTGTAAAATCAGATTTGGTTGCTTTATTTCAAGCGATTGCAAAAGAAGAACTAGCAACCGAGACCATCGAGTTAGATGAGCGTAGTGCAACAACTGTTATGTTGGTATCTGGTGGATATCCAGAGGATTACGAAAAGGGAAAAGTGATTACAGGACTAGATCAAGTAGAAGATTCTATTGTTTTTCACGCTGGAACAGCTTTAAAAGACAAGGATATTGTAACCAACGGAGGTCGCGTATTAGCCGTAACTTCGTATGGAAATAGTTACGATGAGGCACTAAAAAAATCTTATCAAAACATAGATAAACTAAATTTCGATAAGATTTATTATCGTAAAGATATCGGTTTCGATCTTTAGATAGTTAACTACTTTAGAAATGAGTGGGCTGTTGTATCTTGCGTATCCTCGTCCTTTGCTTTGAATAATTGTAATTGTTTTAACCAAAATACAAAATAATAGCAAGTAATTAGGATGAAGATCCACGTAATGATGTTTGCAGTCCACCAGTTCTCAAGTTCTAGTTTTGCAAAGAAATCCATAGGAATGAAAAGAACTTTTTCAAACAAGAATCCTAAACCATTAAAAAATGAAGTCATTTTCCTTTATTTTTAAATTAGATAATAGTATTTGAACTTTGTGATATTGAATACGAATACAAAACGCCCAAAGAAACAAATAGCACTACAAAAATATAAAATATATACATGTTAGCAAGTATTTTTAGTAAAACTAGACCGATTAACTATATCATGCTTACGCTTTTAATTGTGGCAGGATATAGTTTATTCATTGGTTTGGACACAACTATTGCATGGACTCCTTTTGAAATGGTCAAGCGCAGCAGTGTTTTACTGCTGTTATTGTTGATGATGTATCTTTCGCAATTTATCGTATCTCGAAATCGACTCGTAGATGATACAGGCTATGTGCCTTTACTTTTTACTAGTTTTTTGTTTATTTTTCCAACGTCTTTTGAGAATGTGCATGTTATTATTGCGAGTTACTTTATTCTTTTGGCGCTTCGTCGCATTTTGTCCTTGCATTCACTTAAACAGTCAAAAGAAAAGATTTTAGACGCGTCACTTTGGATCTGTATCGCTAGTTTATTTCACTTTTGGAGTATTTTATACCTGCTTCTCTTGTTTTATGCAATTGCTTTTTTTGGTGCAAAAGACTATCGAAATTGGATCATTCCCCTTATCGCTTTTTTTGGTGCGTCCATATTGTTAACGCTCTATTTACTGATAAGAGAAGAATACTTTATTACGTGGTGGACAGAACGCGTACAAATTAGTTTTAACTTCATGTACTTTGACAATGTGTACCAAAATATTGCGTTAGCGGTTTTTGTCTCTATATCCCTTTTATATGCTGTTTCTCAGGCGTTAGCGATTAAAAGCAGACCGTATAATATGCAAAACACCTACAAGAAAATCTTACTTTCATTTCTTATAGGTGCTGCTATTTATATCATATCGGCTGATAAATCAAACGGATTATTGTTGTTTACTTTCTTTCCTTTGGCGATTTTAGGTGCCAATTACATCGAAAGTATTCCACAAAAATGGAGAAAAGAAGCCAATGTGTACAGTATTTTCTGTATCGGCTTGTTTTTCTACTTTATGCAATTAATTATCTTATAATTTTTGACCATAAGCAAGGTCACCAGCGTCTCCTAAACCAGGTACAATGTAATTGTGATCATCTAGTTTTTCATCTAAAGTCGCAACCCATAGGTGCACATTTGCCGGAAGATTTTCCTCTAGGTATTGAATCCCCTCTGGGGCAGCAATAACAACGGCTAGGTGAAGTTCTTTTGGTTTTTCTTCTGTCATTAGCTTATTGATCACCGCAACAAGGGATTGTCCTGTGGCTAACATCGGATCAATAAGAATCAAGATCTTATCTTGAAAGGAAGGAGCAGCTTGATATTCAACTAAGATCTCACTCGCTTCTCCATGCTTTCCATGACGACGATACGCAGAAACGAATCCATTTTCGGCATCGTCAAAAAAGTTCATAAAACCTGTATGTAAAGCCAAACCAGCACGTAGGATAGAACATAGAACAACATTATCTTCGATGCAAGTGGTGTGTTTAATCCCTAGGGGTGTTTGCACATCAAGTGCCTTAAACGGTAAGGTCTTGCTCAATTCGTAAGCCATGATTTCGCCAATGCGCTCAATGTTTTTTCTAAAACGCATGCTGTCTTGCTGAATGTTTACATCGCGAAGCTGGGCTAAGAAATGATTTAAAATGCTATTTTCCTCGGAAATATAGTGAATTTTCATAACGGTATAATTAGTACCATAAAAGTATTAAAACTATATTTGTAAATAAAATTATTCCTATGTTTTCAACATT
>JASLHL010000221.1 GCA_030152225.1 Flavobacterium sp.
AGCTGGGTAGGGTGTTTGGGTAAAACTGCTGCTAGGGCTTCTGCAAATTGCGGATTGTGCTGAATCGCATCATAGGCCGCATTGGGGTTGTTTAATCCCGTAATCTCCATCGCCTTTCTTGCAGAATATTCGTCGCGGATAAAGCGAACACCAAAAGCACTTGTTGTCACATGTCCTACGATTTCTGAGTTGAAAAAGTTCCCTAAACGAACGAATATCCCTCCTAGGGTTACTGGAATCACTACGCGGTCCAAAATCCACAAAATCGGCTTCTGAATCACTTTTTTACTGTAAAAATACATGGTTAGAATAATACCAATCGCCGCACCATGACTTGCTAAACCGCTGAATCCAACAATTTCGAACTTAGGTGAAAAGCGAACGGGAAGAATAATCTCCATCAAGTGATGTTGAAAATAATCCCAATCATAGAAAAACACATGCCCTAAACGAGCCCCAATCAAAGTGGCTAATACGGTATAAATAAATAATTTATCGAGTTTCTCTATGCTTAATCCTTCGCGGTCGTAGATCTTTTTCATCACGAACCAACCTAAACCAAAAGCTACTACAAACATTAAGCTATAATAGCGCAATTGCATAAAACCTAAATCAAAACCTTCTGAAGGATTCCAAATCATACTATTCGAGTTTGTTATATTGTTATTGCGGAATTCCGCTTTAGTGAATACGTAAAAATAGAAAAATTATTTTACAATCAGGGGCAAAAAAGCACTAAGGTACAGGATCATATCCTTTCCCTCCCCATGGACCACAACGCAAGATGCGTTTTATAGCCAGCCAGCCGCCTTTGAATAGGCCGTGTTTTTGTAAAGCCTCAACGGTATAGTGCGAACAAGTCGGCGTATAGCGACAAGTCGGCGGAAAAAAGGGCGAGATGCCCCCTTGGTAAAAGCGCACCAGTAAAAGAAAAGGTGCTATGAGTATTTTTCGAAACATAGACCGTGAAGGTAATAAAAAAAGCTATAAGATAATTCCTATAGCTTTTATTGTTTTTATAAAGAAAAAGAAGTTCCCTCTTTTCCATCTTTCAATTGAATGTTCAATTTAGCGAGTTCATCGCGAATGTGATCGGACATCGCAAAGTCTTTATTTGCTCTAGCCTCATTTCGCATTTGAATGAGCATGCTTACAACGCCTTCTAATTTGTCGTTATTCGCTGCCATAATGTTAGTGGATTCTAATCCCAATACATCAAATACAAACGCGTGTAGTAAAGAAGTAAACAAAGCGAGGTCAGCGGCATTAATTTGCTCTTTACCTTCTTTAATTACATTGACGATACGCACACCTTCAAATAAATGAGCAATTAAAATCGGACTGTTGAAGTCGTCATTCATCGCGTCATAACACTGTTGTTTCCACGCGTGAATATCAACCGTTGACTGAGCCGAAACCGGCAGGTCTTGGACGTGTTTTACCGCTTCCATCAATCGGTTAAATCCGCGTTCAGATGCTAAAATCGCCTCATCGGAGAAGTCTAATACGCTGCGGTAATGCGCTTGTAACATAAAGAAGCGAACTACAGCAGGAGCAAAAGCCTTGCTTAAAACAGCATTTTCTCCAGAGAACAACTCATTTGGCAAAATGTTATTGCCCGTTGATTTGGCCATTTTCTTGCCGTTTAGGGTCAACATATTAGCGTGCATCCAGAAGTTTACAGGCGTATTCCCTGTACAAGCTTCATTTTGTGCAATCTCACATTCGTGGTGTGGGAATTTTAAATCCATTCCTCCGCCGTGAATGTCGAAATGATTACCCAAATACTTGGTGCTCATTGCTGTACACTCCAGATGCCATCCTGGAAATCCATCTCCCCATGGTGAAGGCCAACGCATAATGTGCTCTGGCTCTGCTTTTTTCCAAAGGGCGAAATCCAGCGGATTGCGCTTGTCTGATTGCCCGTCTAAATCTCGGGTATTCGACAGTAAATCTTCAATCTTGCGTCCACTTAGGATCCCATAGTGATGTTGTGTATTGTACTTCTCTACATCAAAATAAACGGAACCGTTTACCTCATAGGCAAATCCATTGGCTATAATCCCTTCGATAATAGCAATTTGTTCAATGATATGCCCAGTTGCAGTAGGTTCAATACTCGGTGGTAAATTGTTGAATTGCTTGAGGATATTATGGAAGTTGACCGTGTATTTCTGCACGATTTCCATCGGTTCAATTTGCTCAATACGCGCGCGTTTGGCAATTTTATCCTCCCCCTCATCTGCATCATCCACCATATGTCCCACATCAGTGATGTTGCGCACATAGCGCACTTGGTAACCCAAATGTTTCAAATAGCGAAATACCAAGTCAAAAGAAATAAAAGTTCTACAGTTCCCTAAATGCACATAGTTGTAAACCGTGGGTCCACATACATACATTCCTACTTTACCCGTGTGAATTGGTACGAAAACTTCTTTTTCTCCTGAAAGAGAGTTGTAAACTTTTAATTGTTGTTCTTGATATAATGCCATAGTAATTATTTATTGTTATACAATTAGAACTGTGTATCTAATTTAATATAATCTAAGAATTCTTTTCTTACACTTTCCTCTTGGAAACGTCCACCGAATTCAGCCGTAACCGTACTACTTTCAATGTCTTTAATTCCACGAGAATTTACACATAAATGTTTTGCATCCATCACACAAGCCACATCTTCTGTATTCAATACGCGTTTTAACTCATTGACAATCTGAATCGTTAAACGCTCTTGTACTTGTGGACGCTTTGCATAAAAATCAACGATGCGGTTCATTTTAGACAAACCAACAACCGTACCATTCGAAATATAAGCTACGTGAGCACGTCCAACGATAGGCAATAAATGGTGTTCACAAGTAGAATATACTACAATGTTCTTTTCCACTAACATCTCGTTGTATTTATACTTGTTGTCAAACGTAGATGAACTTGGTTTTTTCGCTGGATTTAAACCTCCGAAAATTTCTTTAACAAACATCTTCGCTACGCGATTAGGCGTTCCTTTTAAACTGTCATCTGTTAAATCTAATCCCAGTGTGTTTAAAATATGTTCAACGTCTTTCTTGATTAATTCTATCTTTTCTTCGTCTGTGCGATCAAACGCATCACTTCTTAATGGAGTCGCATCGCTAGAAGCGATGTGGTTATCTCCCATATCGTCATGAAATTTTTCGTCTAAACTCATTATCTAGATTTTAATACGGTTTTAGTTTTAAAATAAACGCAAATATAAGTAATAAAACTAACATTTTAGTAGGGAAAGTACTTTAATTGATTCTCTATATTGGGCGTTAAATCCTTGGAAAAACACGCGATAATTCCCCTTTTTCAGGGTGTAAATCGCAAGGATTAGTTTTGATTGCGTTCACTCCCCTTTTCCACTCCTCCTCCACAGCTCCAAAAAGCAACCGCTATACCCCATTAGTATGAGCCGTACAAGTACTCATTTCTTTGTTGCTCTCTTTATTCCTTTTTTTCTCAAAATGACCCAAAATAAAAAAACAACACCCTGATAATCAACCTCCCTAAAACTAAAAAAGGACATTTGTTTGGGAGTTCTTTGGTATAGCGCTGTATTTACAAGGGCTGAACACCTATTTACCAAAGAAAACCCAAATCAAACCCAAATCAAACCCATACAAAACCTAAATTCTCCTTTCCAAAATGCATGATTAAGGGAATAATCCAAACGCAAAACAGTACTTGAGCTTCTTCTTTTATTTCTTTTTTAACAATAGCATCACGTTAATACCGATTAAAAGGCGTATTTTTACCTTAAAAATTTTAATTACCATGAAAAAAACACTTTTTATTGCAAGTTTAGCAGGGATGTTCGCTTTTGCTAGTTGTCAAGGCACAAAAGAACAAAAACAAGAGGCTGTTGAAGAAGTAAGTGTTGAAGAGACTCTGAATACAGCAGAGGCACCTGAAACAAAAGAAACAGAAGACATTGTAACAATGTTCATTGGTCCTAAACAAGTAGATTGTACAGGCGTTGGTCCAATGAAGTGTTTACAAGTAAAAGAAACAGAAGATGGTGAATGGACGTTATTCTACTCTTCTATTCAAGGTTTTGAGTATGAAGAAGGATACAATTATAAGTTGGAAGTACGCAGAGAGGATGTTCCAAATCCACCCGCCGATGCTCCCTCAATTCGCTATATCTTAGTGAAAGAAATTTCAAAAACGAAAGCATAGTTATAAATAAAAAAAGAGCGCTACAAGCGCTCTTTTTTTATAAACTAAACCACGTAAAGTCGATGTTCCAGATACGGGTGATCTTTGGGTACTAAAGGATGATTAAAATTTTTCACATAGGTCATGCCACATTTGATCATCACCTGTTCAGAGGGGGTATTGGATACCGTTGTAAAGGCATATACCTGATCGAGTTTCAATTGGTTTTTAGCGAAATCCAAACAAGCCTTGGCGCCTTCTGTTGCATAGCCTTTGTTCCAAAATTCGGGCAGTAAACGCCAGGCAATTTCTATGGCTGGAGCAAAATCCGCATCAAATTCAAAGCGATTCAACCCGATAAATCCAACAAACTGCTGACTTTCCTTCTCCTCTACGGCAAAAATACCATAGCCATTTTCCGCAATAAGACGTTGAAACTTGACAAAGCTAGCTTGTGCTTCTGCTGTGGTCTTTGCTTCTAAGAAATAACGCATGACTAGGGGATCTTGAAACAAGCGGATAAAATCAGCTTCATCTGTCGGTTTATACTGCCTTAACACTAGGCGTTCTGTTTCGATATATATCATCATCTTATGGGTTTAAAACGGAAAAAGAGATTGAATACCTCAATCTCTTTCAACCAAATAAGCTATAAAAAACAAAATTAACTATTTACGCCTGTATTTTTTACTGTTTCAGTGCTTTTTTTACAGCAGGAGCTACTTTTGTACCCAATAATTCAATGGATTTCATCATCGTTTGATGATCAGGAGCTCCTAAGTCCATGTGCATTAACCAACGCGTCAAGCCAAACATCTCTTGATGGTACAAAATCTTGTCAATAACTTGGTTGGCATCTCCAATAAATAAGGCGCCATCTTTGCTTCTACCGCCTTCATATTGTTCATAGGTATACGGTTGCCAACCACGGGATGCTCCGATGTGATCCATTTGATCTTTGTACAAGTCGAAATACGCTTTAGATAGCTGACTGCCATCTGCACCAAGTAAACCATGAGAATGTGTTGCGATTTGCATGGCTTTTGGATCGTGTCCTGCTGCTAAATATTCCGCTTTGTAATAGTCAAAAAACGGTTTATACTGTTCAGGCATTCCTCCAATAATCGCAAAAACTAAAGGCAAGCCTAATTTAGCTGCACGCAGAACCGATTCAGGCGTTCCTCCTGCTGCAATCCACACAGCTAAGGGGTTGGATGCACGTGGAAATACTTGTTGCGCTTGTAACGAAGCACGGTGCTTTCCAGTCCATGTTACTGGGTCTTCTGTTGCATTAATATTCAATAAGAGATTTAATTTCTCTGTAAATAATTCATTGTAATCCTCTAGGTTATACCCAAATAACGGAAATGACTCAATAAAACTCCCACGTCCTACGGTGATTTCCGCTCGTCCTTTTGACAATAGATCGATCGTAGAGAACGATTGATACACGCGAACGGGATCATTGGAACTCAATACCGTAACGGCACTGGTTAATTTAATATTTTGTGTGACACTTGCAGCTGCTGCCAAGATGATATCTGGCGTTGATACCGCATAGTCCGGACGATGGTGTTCTCCAATTCCAAAAACATCCAATCCCACCTCATCCATTAATTTAATTTCTTCGATTAATTCGCCTAAACGCTGTTGTGGATCTTGATACGTATTCGTTTGTTTATTCAAACGCAAATCCCCAAACATACTGATTCCTATTTCCATAACTTCTTGTTTTTAAGTATACTATAAAGTTACGATTTCTGCTCCACTTGCACGCTTAACCTACATTAAGTAACACCCATAAAAAAAACCTTTTAACGAGGTTAAAAGGTTTTTTTATGTCTTATTTTTCTGCTCGAACTTCGGCTCCCTCAGCTGCTGCCTTTACATCCTTAATTTTTAAATTAGCATTGTCCTTCGGATTGCGCAAACTCCACAGTACCAGTAGTAATCCCACAATCATAAAAGGGATACTTAAAATCTGCCCCATATTCAACAGCATTCCCTCTTCGAAAGACACTTGGTTTTCTTTGAAATACTCCAAAATAAATCGCGCAGTAAACATGAGAATTAAAAAGAGTCCAAAGAGCAATCCCTTGTATCCTGCGTATTTCTTTTGATATAGAACATAAAGTAAAATCGTTACCGTTAGATAAGCAAACGCTTCATATAGTTGTGTGGGATGTCGCGCTAAATTATCATCGCGTAAAAACACAATACCGAAGATAGAATCCGTGGGTTTACCGTAAATCTCGGAATTCATAAAATTTCCAAATCGAATAAACGCCCCTGTAATGGGAATAGCAATCACCAATCGATCCAGTAGTTGCAAGAGATTTACCTTGTATTTTTTACAGAATATAGCCAAACTCACCAATACACCAATCGCACCACCGTGACTCGCTAAGCCCATAAACCCAACAAAGTGATAGCTACCATCTACTTCGGCAATCGGCAAGATAATTTCTAAGGGATGTTGGGAGTAATACTCAAAATCGTAAAAGAGACAATGCCCTAGCCTAGCCCCTACTACCGTTCCTATCGCAATATAAATCAGAAGCTTATCTAAGTATTTAAGCGCAATCTGTTCGTTGATAAAAATGCGTTTCATGAATTGATAACTCAAAATCATTCCCACCGCAAACAATACGCCGTAATAACGAATGGCAAAATCACCTATTCTAAAAATCTCTGGATCTACATTCCACGTAGCTAAACTTATACTCATCTATTTTCTTTTATCTCTACTTTTTACTCAAGTTCCCAAAAGTAGCGGAATTGACAGTAAAAATAGAAAACTTAACGGTTATTTATTAGAAATGGGAGATGGGAGATGAGTTATGGGAGATGGGAGATGAGTT
>JASLHL010000272.1 GCA_030152225.1 Flavobacterium sp.
ACAAGAGATGATAATAAGCCTTTTGTATTTTTTGAAGGACCACCTTCAGCTAATGGTAAGCCAGGGATTCACCACGTAATGGCTCGTGCAATTAAAGATATTTTTTGTCGATATAAAACTCAAAAAGGATATCAAGTAAAGCGTAAGGCCGGATGGGATACTCACGGATTACCAGTTGAGTTAGGAACAGAGAAAGAGTTAGGAATAACGAAAGAAGATATTGGTACAAAAATCACAGTAGAGGAGTACAATCAAGCATGTAAGCGTACAGTAATGCGCTACACTGACTTGTGGAATGACCTTACTGAGAAAATGGGGTATTGGGTTGATATGAACGATCCGTATGTTACATATAAACCGAAATATATGGAAACAGTATGGTGGCTTTTAAAAGAAATCTATAAAAAAGATTTGATTTATAAAGGGTATACTATTCAGCCATATTCACCAAAAGCAGGGACAGGATTGTCTTCTCACGAGATTAATCAACCTGGATGTTATAAAGATATTACAGATACTACAATTGTAGCACAGTTTAAAGCGATAGATGAAACATTGCCAGCATTCTTACAAGGATTTGGAACAATTCATTTCTTAGCCTGGACAACTACGCCATGGACATTACCTTCAAATACAGCATTAACTGTAGGTCCGAAAATTGATTATGTGTTGGTAAAATCATTTAATCAATATACAGGGGATGCTATAAATGTTGTTCTTGGGAAACCATTAGTAGGAAAGCAATTTGCTGGAAAGTTTGTTGAAGTTTCAACAGAAGAAGAATTGAATGCATACAAAGAAGGGGACAAAAAAATACCATTCTTAGTAGTTAAAGATTTTAAAGGAGCTGATTTAGTAGGGACAAAATATGAGCAATTATTGCCATATACTTTGCCATATCAAACACCAGAAAATGCTTTTAGAGTAATTTCAGGTGATTTTGTTACAACAGAAGATGGTACAGGTATTGTTCACACAGCACCTACATTTGGAGCAGATGATGCTAAAGTAGCAAAAGAAGCTACACCAGAAGTTCCTGCGATGTTAATTTTAGACGCAGATGGTAACGCAGTTCCATTAGTTGACTTACAAGGACGTTTTGTTAAAGAAATGGGAGACCTTGCAGGGAAATACGTTAAAAATGAATACTATGATGAAGGACAAGCTCCAGAGCGTTCTGTAGACGTAGAGATTGCCATTCGTTTAAAAGAAGAAAATAAAGCATTTAAAGTAGAGAAATACGTTCACAGCTACCCACATTGTTGGAGAACTAATAAACCTGTATTATATTATCCTTTAGATTCTTGGTTTATTAAAATTACGGAAGTAAAAGACCGTATGTTTGAGCTAAACGAAGAGGTGAATTGGAAACCAAAAGCAACAGGAGAAGGACGTTTTGGAAATTGGTTGAAAAATGCCAATGATTGGAATTTATCGAGATCTCGTTATTGGGGTATTCCATTGCCAATTTGGAGAACAGAGGATAAGACTGAAGAGATGATCATTGGTTCTGTAGAAGAATTGATGGCTGAAATTGAAAAGTCACAACAGGCAGGACATCAACAAGGGAATCCATTCGAAGGATTCATAGTTGGAGATATGACTGAAGAGAATTATGACAAAGTTGATTTACATAAAAATGTTGTTGATAATATTGTTTTAGTATCACCTTCAGGTAAACCAATGTATCGTGAAGCAGATCTTATTGATGTATGGTTTGATTCAGGATCTATGCCTTATGCACAATGGCACTATCCTTTTGAAAATAAAGAGTTGATCGACAACAACTTGTCGTACCCAGCTGATTTTATTGCAGAGGGAGTAGATCAAACACGTGGATGGTTCTATACTTTACACGCAATTGCTACGCTTGTATTTGATACAAAAGCGTATAAGAATGTTGTGTCTAATGGTTTAGTTTTAGATAAGAATGGATTGAAAATGTCTAAAAGTTTAGGTAATACAGTAGATCCATTTGATACATTAGCTGAGCATGGACCAGATGCAACACGTTGGTATATGATATCAAATGCGAATCCATGGGATAATTTGAAGTTTGATTTAGATGGTATTACAGAAGTAAGAAGAAAATTCTTTGGTACATTATATAATACATATTCATTCTTTGCGTTATATGCTAATATTGATGGATTTAAGTACGAAGAACAAGATGTTCCATTGAAAGATAGACCAGAGATTGATCGTTGGATCTTATCTGAATTAAATACACTTGTAAAGCGTGTTGATGAGTTTTATGCAGAGTATGAGCCTACAAAAGCAGCAAGAGCAATTACTGATTTTGTTACTGAAAATTTAAGTAATTGGTATGTTCGTTTATGTAGAAGAAGATTCTGGAAGGGAGAATATGCACAAGACAAGATTGCTGCATACCAAACATTGTATACATGTTTAATTACTGTTGCAAAATTAGGATCTCCAATTGCTCCGTTTTTTATGGATAAACTTTACAGAGACTTAACATTAACGACATCTTCAGAAGGATTTGAATCAGTACATTTGGCAGAGTTCCCAGTATTTGATGAAGGAGTTGTAGATAAAGATTTAGAAAGCAGAATGCAAAAAGCACAAGTTATTTCATCTTTAGTATTATCATTACGTAAGAAAGAAATGATAAAAGTGCGTCAACCTCTTCAAAGAATTATGATTCCTATTTTGGATCAAAAACAAAGAGGAGAGATTGAATTAATTGCGGATCTTGTTAAAGCAGAGGTGAATGTAAAAGAAATTGAACTTTTAGATGATGCTTCAGGAATCTTAGTT
>JASLHL010000058.1 GCA_030152225.1 Flavobacterium sp.
TCCGTATAATCTTTACTTTCTTCCGCTTCTCTTTGACGTTTTTCTTCCGCTAATTTTTGTTCTTTGGCTATGCGTTCTTGTTCCAATTTGTATAATTCTGCCAAGCGCTTTTCTTCGGCTTCTTTTTCTGCCTTTTCAACTTTTATCAGATAATCTAAAGCCTTATTTTTTAATTCGGAACTTGCTTTTAAATTGCTAAAGATTTTCATTGATGCTTTTACTTGATCAAACTCTTGAAGCTCGTAATAACTTTTAATTTTTAAAAGTTCTATCCGTGCATTAGTCGTATTTAATATATCGGTAATTTGCTTACAATAATCAATGGTTTGTTGGTAGTTTTTATTTTCAAATGCATGTTGAGCTTCTTGATAATAGAATTTTGCTTTGTCATCGGCAGTCTGTGCCTGAGTCAGTGTAAAGACAAAAAATAAAATAAGTGTATGTAATAATCCTCTCATTGTTTTAATGTTTAATTAGTATTGATTGTTTGAGTTTTTACCGCTTCCTAAAACTAACCAAGGTTCGCCCTATTGACTATCAATATCTACAATATTAAATCTGATATAGGGAGCTAAAAATATAGGTCTAAGATTAATCGTATCGAGTAGCGCATTTACATTTACGCTTTTATTATTATCTTACTTTATAACCTGTTTTTGTCCTTATAGCTTGCATTTTTGCGTTGGTACTAATTTCTTTTACCTCAACGACATTAAAAGTATAAGTAGCAACTAAGTAAACTGTATTGGGACGATTTCCTCGTCTCTCTTCTGCAATTTCTTTTCTTATTCTTTCAATTCCTTTTTCTACATCACTAATCGCTTCTGAAGAAGAAGTATACCAATCTTGTACTCTGGGGTACCGCTCTTCTTTCCCCTGATAATAGCTATCAGATAGATATTTCATTATTGTATAACCACCACCTTCACGTGTCTTTATAGATCCAAAAATCTCTTCACCATCAATCTTAACAACCTTTCCTTGTCTATCAATTATAACGATGTTATTTTGACCTAAAAAGCCAGTTCCACCAGTTCTCACATAAAGTTTAAAAAACTCGTTGCTTCCATCAATTTTAGCGATACCGCTATATGTATTGACATCCCATTCTTTAATAATGTCGTAAGCATCTTTTAAATAAATTCGGCCGTCTTTACTCACCACTTCCAAATCATTCTTTCCATCGTTTGATTCAGTTTTATCTCTTCCACCACTCCAGAAGTCATCATCATCTGATCGCTCATTTTTTTCTCCGCTCCAAAAATCATCATTATCTTTTGTAGAGACCGTGTTTTTATCCGTCTCTCCACTCCAAAAATCATTGCTTTTTATTGTATTAGCTGTCATGTTGATTGATCCGCCAAGTTTCTTTTTCATCTCTTCTATTTCTATAGCGTTAGCTTCAGCTTTTTTGTTTTCTTCCTCTCTTTGCTTTTGATCGGCAGCCTTGGTGTTGGCTTTTTCTATACATCGTGTTTCTACCTCTTGGTTTTTTTCAGCGATAAATCTTTCTGCTTCTGATTGTATCGCTGCATCGTGACTACTAAAAGATAGAAGCTTAGGGTTATTTAACAATTTTATATCTTCAATTGGCAGACTAGTTTCAATCGGTTCCTCTGCCCAAAAAACGCCGTTTGCTTTTACATTCTTGAAAACGCGATTTACTCGATACCCCCAGCCCTTCTGACTTCCAAAACCACTTATTCCATATTTTTCATCCTTAACTATAAACGTTATTTCCATATCAAAGGTTGCGCTTGCTGTATGCAAGGCTGCGTTAAAAACATCAGTTCCAAGATCACTAGCACGGAAAACATTCGTATAGGGGATCTCTCGCAAAATACCATCAGAACCTGGACAACTTTTTACTGAAAGATAGGGGCGGTAAACATAAGTATCGTACTGAACCAAACTAATAGATTGCGTACGCAGTTGAAAACTAACTTTTCCTTTATCTCGTACTTCTGTAACTGAAGCTACAATTTCAAAAATTCCCGATTCCATCCCTTTATAATTATCGTAAGAGATTCCCAAAGCTTTCCTAATATCACTACCCTGAACGTGAGCTCTTATAGTTGTCCATTGTGCTTGAACTTTCATGGATACCATCAGGCATATCATCCAGCAAATAGTTGTCATTATTCTAGCAATTGCATTCATCTTTTTATATGTTAAAATTACCTTAACAAAGGTATTTTCTTTATTTTTGATATAAAATAGCTACCTCTAGCTATACACCTAAAGATAAAAGCCTTAACACCTACTAATCATGGATATTAGAATCGATAAATTACGCGATATTTGGGATGATATTCCCAAAGGATTAACGGAGCCGATTGACCTTTCTCAACAGGAGCTCCTTAATCGCTATATGGATGTTTTTCATTTTGGAGACTATTTCTATTTGATTTTCAACACCTTAAAGGCAGAGGTAGAATATGTAAGTCCCAATATCAAAAAAGTATTGGGGTATGAGGCCGATCGATTTTTCTTACCCGAAATTATCAATAATATACATCCCGAAGATTTACCTTACTTTTATCATTACGAACAAAGTGCAGTTCGCTTTTTTATGGGGTTGCCTCCAGCGCTATTCTTCAAATATAAGTTTGCCTATGATTATCGATTCAAAACCACAGAAGGCCATTATAAACGCATTCAACAACAAATTGTACCTCTATTTTATTTTCCCGAAGGTGGTGCACGTACCTTGGGTATTTTCACTGATCTAACCCATTTGAATATTACGGGAATTCCCAAATTATCCTTTATCGGCATGCAAGATGCTCCTTCTTATTACAATGTTCATTTAACCGAAGCCTTTACACTTGCCAACAAACTCTTCACCCCTAAAGAACAGGAAATACTACACTATATGGTACAGGGCAAAAAAAGCGAAGAAATCGCTTTGCTATTAGGCCGAAGTATTTTCACCATTCGCAATCACCGCAAGAGTATCTTGCAAAAATCGGGTTGTCTAAATTTACAGGAACTACTAGTAAAATCGATTCGAGAAGGTTGGGTATAACCTAGTTAGCTTCATTGGTTATTTCCTCAAAAAAAGTACAGCATCCTTATGGGTATAAGACAAAGAAACTATTGGGTGAATTGGTTTTGAAGAAGCCCTATAATTAGGTCCTTTAAAAACACATCCGAGTAGGGATTCAACGCTATACCGAACAAAAGCCCGAATAAAAGTTAGGGCTTTTTTTATTTCTTTTTGTACCTTGAACCCATGCAAGCAAATGATCAACCCGATTTTATACCCCTAACCTCAAAACACAGCTTAGTGCTTACTTGGCTACTCAATTTTTTGGGAGGTGCATTCCTTGTGGGCTTATGTTTCCTATTGAGCTGCTTGCCCTTTTTTATCTCACAACGCACTGAATTCGTGTTAATTACAAGTATTGTGTATTATCCAATTTGGTTTTTTGCGCTCTATCGCTTTATCCGCTACATCAAAACCAAGATGGCGGGTGCCATACGAAGCATTAGCGTTGATGATCAGGGGATTCACTTTGAAAATAAAGACGGTTCTACCACTACAATGTACTATAGCCAATTGGGTCCTACCTACCGCTCCCATCACTATGATGTCTATCTTAAACCCGTCAACAAAAAATTGCGATTAGTCCTGGGCCTAGAAAAACAAGAAATCGAAATTGTATTTGATGGCACGGATAAAGGAAGTGTATATTATATCACAAATGCAAGGGCATTAAGAGCAAAGTTTATTGCAGGCCTTGTTCACTTTAGGCCCGATTTACGCATTGATCCTACCGTATATAAGAAATTTAGTATTCACCCTCAAACGTTCGCTTTTGATCGAAAACAATACGGAAAAAATGTAGCAGTAGGAGTAGTCATACTCGTTGGCCTGCTGCTCTTTAGTGTGTTACTAGCCTTCCTGCTTACTGCGGTATTTTAGCATAGCAATTAAAACCTCAATCTGATCCTCTTTTTGTTCCTCATCCCTACATCCTACTACGCTATTTTTCGGCTTTTACAGTAAACCTATCCCATCCTGAAAGCATTCAATAGCTATTTCACAAAAAAAAACCTATAACTCCTTACTTCGTTATAGGTCTTTTACTACTTGGTATACGAGTATACCAAGATTTCTAGTTTAAAAACAACTAATTCATCAATTTAAAATTAGTAAACGCTTTCTTTGCAGTGGCTACTTGTGAAAAAGTGATTTACTTGGGTTTCTTCTATTTTGACAATCGCTCTAGTGTATATTTAGTGGAGATTGTTGTTTCAAATGATCCTTCATCTTCATTGGTTATGACCTCTTGATGTTCTTCGATCAAAGTAAACGTATTCGCTTTGGGATCGGGAGCATCAAACACGATAGAAAAATTGTCGCTATCTATATCGGTAAAATTCACGGTTAGTTTTTTATCCTTATACGCAAATTGCGTCCTTCTAATATCGCCATAGGCATCGCTGGAAAGACCTGTATTGTCGGTGGAGAAACGGAAAGACTCTGTATAGCCCTCATCTAAGTCTTCCATAGTCAATCGCCAATTACCTTTTAGATTGAAGGTAGCTGAAGAACCACCTGGGCTATCTTTTGTACGATCATCTGAATTACAAGCCATAAAAAAGGATACAAGGCTTGTGAGTACACACATAAAAAAAAGTCTTTTAATCATATTTATTGGTTTTAGTTTACTTTAAATAGGGACAAAAATTATTCGTTATCAAGCTCATCAAAGACGTTACAGTCAACATCGTCCCATTGTTCGATTATTTTAGTGATATGGTTGCTTACTTTGGGACAATCTTTTAATTTTTCTAGGTATACTAGAGCTGCAGCTTTTGCTGCTAGACAGGTGGATTTGGAAGGGTTTGCTGTGTAGGCTGCTGCTTTTTCTTGAAAGGCTTGCCCATCTGCCTCGGGAAAACAGTTTTCCTCTTTCTGATTATCACTACTGCAAGCCACTAGAGCCAACCCTAAAAGCAGGAATCCCCCTCCTTGTTTTATTTTTTTACTTATTTTCATTTCATTATCATTTTTAGTACTGTTCTTTTTATTTTGCGTCTAACTCCGATCTAGCAGGTTAAAATCGATAGCCAATACTCAGTCCTGTTCGGAGTCCAGCCCACGGTATTTTTCCTTTTAATTTTATTCCATTATCGTTGATTTCATAGTCTAAATTTTTAAAACTATCCTTTAAATCTTGCGCAAACTCTTGCAATTCCATTTGTTCGTCTTCGGTTAAATGTCGATGTGCGGTCAAGTTGATCGTTCCAGATCCATAATTTCCACCAATAATTTGCCAATCCAAATACAGTTTTTTACCTAAGCTCCATTGCACCCCAAAGTAAAGTCCGCCAGAAAGAGCTTTGACTTCTCCTTTTATGGGAAAATTCGGATCCTCTCCCACTAAGAGTAATTCATCAAATTGATAGGAATAATCGAGCTTAGTCTTTTCCGTTTTTACAAAAGCGGCAAAGTAAAATCCATTAAACGCCCCCTTTTTGCCTAAGTAGATTTTAATTTCAGGTGCAAGCGAAAAATTTGAATATTTCAATTGATCCACATTAAATGTAGCCTCTTCCTTATCCTCATTTTCTACTATTTTTTGTAAGGTCTTTTTAAAAGGGACCTCACTTTCTGGACGATAGTTTACGGTCGCGCCGACAACTAAACGACCTAATGCTTTTCGTTCATAACTCAAAGAACCCGTTCCCCAAAGCAGGGGAACTAGATTTGTTTTGATCATATTTTTTTTCGCTTCACGTAGACTATCCGTTGTGATTTGAGGTACTTCTTGTCCCTGTAAGGTGAAACAAAATAAAAATACAAGGAGAACAACACCTTTTTTCATATCTTGATTTTTAAATTTTTATTAACACAATAGTAAGAACTTATACCGCCCAAAAAAATACCCCTTACTCGGTATATTAAGCTACTTATTTGTTTTTTTTGTTAAAATTTATCGTCAAAACGATTATTAATAGTATTATTGAGGTATATTTTTAGTATTTATTTCACATTCCCCCCTTCGGTTTTTTATTTTTTTTTAAGAAAACTTATAACCAACACTTTTATCCATCTACTATGAAAAAAAACAAGACGAGATATTCTTTTGTTGAAATTGGGGTTGTTATGCTATTTTTTTCTCTTCTAGCTAACTGCGTATATGCGGAAGTACCTTCTACTACTGTTGACTCATTGATTACAAAGTATACCCATCAGGTAAAAGGTGTAACAAAAAGTGAATTTCAACACCTCATTGATCTTGCTTATACATACAGTGACAACATGCAGTTTGAAGCTTGTGAGCAGCTTCTTACCTTTTTGTTCACCTTGACAGAAAAAGATGGGCTTAGGGAAAGTATGATCTATCACGTAAAAGGATATAACCATGCGCGCCAACGCAAAAATAGACAAGCGGTTGATGACTATCTTAAAAGTGCAGCCCTACGAAGGGAAATGGGCCAAGATCTCTTGTTAAATTATACGCTCACCAATCTTGGAAAAGTTTACTATGATCTAGGCGATTATGTTCAGGCACTTAACGTTTATAAAGAAGCCCTAGAAATTGCTTATAAGATTAACGATAAAACATGTGTTGCGCTCGCTCTTAATGGAATTGCAATTGTCGTCTCTGACCAAAAAAAATATGAAGAAGCCTTACAATATCTCAGAGAAGCAATTAACAACTATCGATTGGTTCATGACCATAAATCGATTGGTAGAAATTACTTCGATATAGGCGAAATAAAATACCTCATGAATCAACGAGATTCTGCCCTATACTATTTTGATTTAGCCACAACAATTGGCCAAAAAGAGAATGATGAATTGGTTATTTCGTATAGTCAACATCGCATGGGAACGATCTTTTTGGACAACCAGCAGTACGAAGAGGCAGAACATTACTTCCTAGCGGGTTTAGCCCTGAGAGAAAAAATAGCCTATCCTTTAGAAATCGCACTTTCAAATCTAGATTTAGCTAAGCTATATCTAGTAACAAATCAATATGACAAAGCTATTCATCACGCTTTTACGGTGAGAGACCTCGCCCAAGAAACGGATTTTTTAAAAGGACAATATAAGGCGGCAGAGCTCCTGTCCGAACTATTTGAAAAAAAGCAGGACTATTATAAAGCCCTCGTCTATCATAAAGAGTTTAAACGCTTCAATGACAGTTTATTTTCAGTTGATAAAAATCAAAAATTGGAGGACCTCAATACAGAGATACAACTCGAAAAACGAACCAGTGTACTTAAACTACACTATGCTAAGCAGAAAAACAACCTACTTCTACTTAGTTTTATACTAGGGGCGATGGCTTTGATCCTGACGATTTACTTTTTGCGCTTGAAAGCACGGAATAAAAGAAAGTTTGAGTATCAAATAAAAGAAAAAGAAACAGAAGCAGAGAAACGAACCCTAGTTGAAGTATATGAAGAGCGAAAGCGCATTTCAAGAGATGTTCACGATGATTTAGGATCTAGTATTTCTAGTATTAAAATGCTAAGTGAGATTATTTTTGA
>JASLHL010000065.1 GCA_030152225.1 Flavobacterium sp.
CTGACTTTTGCCGGACATCTTAAACGCCTTATTGATGTTTCCTCCTGATCCAATGACAACAATATCATGCAGGTGTTTGGTTTCTTCCTTCACCCAAGTTTGAATGTCATTCCACACGCTTTTTGACACCATATCGTTCAATAGGCGAACGGTTCCATTGCGGAAGGACTTCGAAGCAATCGGTTCACCTTCTTTAAAGATGGTAAACTCTGAGCTACCTCCTCCTACATCAACAAACATAACATTCTTCGTTTGATTGATGTAGTTTTTTAAATCTGTCGAAGCAATAATCATTGCTTCTTTCTCTCCGTCTATAATATTAATTTTAATCTTTGATGCTGCTAAAACGGCTTCTGCCACTTCCTGTCCATTATCTGCTTCGCGCATAGCACTAGTAGCACATGCCATAAAGCGCTCTACTTTGTTGACGCGCATCAACAAATAAAAAGCTTGCATCGCTTCTATCATTCGCTGTTTGGATGCTACACTGATTTCTCCTTCTGTAAAAACATCTTGCCCCAAACGGATGGGAACGCGAATCAATGAACTCTTATTAAAAACAGGATCTTTGCCTTTGGTTTCCACGATATTCATAATCAACAAACGCATGGCGTTAGAACCAATATCAATGGCAGCATATTTCTTTATCTTTAACATATTATTCTTTCAGTTTGTTCATGTAATAACGATACATTTCTCGTTGTGATTGGTAATCCGATTCTCCGTCTCTCTCTCTGTATTTGTTGGTTAAATCGCCCGATTGAATCCGCGTTTTCACGTTGCCCTTCCACCCTATCTCAAAGGTTTCAATTAATTCTTTTTTGATTTTATCATCGTAAATGGGGCAGGTCACTTCCACGCGTTCATCTAAATTACGCGTCATAAAATCTGCCGACGAAATATACACCTCGGGATTGTTGTTGTTTCCAAAAATATAAATACGCGAATGCTCTAAAAAGCGATCTACCACGCTAATTGCCTCTATATTCTCACTCATCCCAGGAA
Source organism: Flavobacterium sp. (assembly GCA_030152225.1). Classification (GTDB taxonomy): domain Bacteria; phylum Bacteroidota; class Bacteroidia; order Flavobacteriales; family Flavobacteriaceae; genus Flavobacterium. The sequence goes on from JASLHL010000065.1 coordinate 1,006, forward strand.
TACCAGGAACTAAACAACATATACCGCGAATAATCAATTGTATTTTTACTCCTACATTACTCGCTTCATATAGGCGATCTACCATTCTCAAATCAGATAGACTATTCATTTTCAATCGAATTGAAGCAGGCAATCCATTTTTAGCATGGCGAATCTCGCGATCAATTAGCTTATTGAATCCCGATCGGGTGTAGTGTGGTGATACCAAAAGATGTTTGTACTTGTGTACGCGATAATTCACTTGTAAAAATTCAAATACCTTAGAGACATCTTTCATAATCTGATTGTGCGAAGTCAATAGGGTTACATCGGTATATATTTTCGCTGAACTCTCGTTAAAATTCCCAGTAGAAACAAATCCATAGCGCTTAATCTTTTTATTTTCCAAGCGTTCAATCACGCAAATTTTGCTGTGTACTTTGAGTCCTTTTACCCCAAAAATAAGCTGTACACCTTCAGACTGCATCAATTCGGAATAATAGATATTACTCGCCTCGTCAAAACGCGCTTGCAATTCAATTTGAGCGATTACTTTTTTTCCATTTTTAACTGCATTAATTAGCGAGCTAATAATCTGAGAGTTTTTCGCCAATCGATACAGCGTAATCTTAATCGATAATACCTGTGGATCCAAAGCGGCTTCACGCAAAAGACGCACAAGGTAGGAGAATGATTGATAAGGCGTATAAATGAGGTAATCTCTTTTTTGTAGCTGTTGGATAATACTATCCTCCATATCAAGACCTACAACAGCGGCTGGTATTTGTTTAGGGTAAGTCAAATCCGAACGTCCTAAGGTTGGAAAACTCATATAATCACGTCGGTTGTGATAACGTCCCCCAGGAATAATACTATCATTCATCTCAATCTCCACATTTTCGAGCAAATAGTCCAATAAATCTTGGTCCATTTCTTGGTCATAGACAAAACGAACAATTTCTCCCTCTTTACGATCTCTTACCCCACTGGAGATTTTCTCCACAAAGGACTTGTGTAAATCTGTATCTACACCTAGTTCCGCATCACGGGTAATCTTAATCATGAAGGCTTTTTCGGCTTTGTAATCGAAAATACGGAAGATTGAAGCTAGGTTATCACGGATAATATCGTCGATCATGATGATGTATTTTTTATCATCATCTGAAGGTAGCTCTACAAATCGATTGACAATATTGGGAATTTCGATAATAGCGTATCGCGTCCCCTTTTCTCGCTTATTGGCTTTACTTCTTTTACTGCGCAACTCTTCATCGACCTCAAGTTTAACAGCCAAATACCCATGCGTATCGCGCAACAGGGGGAAAGGTGCTAAATCACTGAGGATAACCGTTACTAAATCATGTGATAGCGTATGTAAAAAATAATCTTTGACGAAGGCTTTTTGCTTCTCATTGATTGTTTTTTCGCTGAGGATAAATATTTTTTCTGCTTCCAGCTGTTTTTCAATTTCAGCTAGAATACGCAAACTTTCGCTTTGCAATACAATTACGCGGTTGGTAATTTGCGTCAACAAATCTTTGACAACTACACCACTTCCCAATCGGCGGTTGCTTTGTCCCGTTAGCACCATACGGCGAATGGTTGCATACCGCACTCTGAAAAATTCATCTAAATTATTGGAAAAGATACCAATAAAACGAAGTCGTTCGAGTAAGGGGACAGTGACATCTCCTGCTTCTTGTAGAACTCTCTCATTAAAAGCTAACCAGCTTTTCTCACGATCAACGTAAAAATATTTTGGTGTTACAGTAGTTGTATTCATTTTTTATTTTAAATCTCTTGGAAAAACTTTACTTATTACAGTTCCGTTTTTAATCGCCTTCCAATCCTCTTGGGGAAAGTCCATCACGACTACTCCTGAGGTTGGTACATTATCAATCGAAACCATACCAAATTTATTAACAAAATCTGTGATAGCATCATTATGTCCAAAAATAATCAAGGCATTGTGTGTATTTTCACATTTTTTTATCGTTCGCGCTAGTTTCTTGACATCGAAAGTATAAATATCTTCTTTTTCAATGACATAAGCGGGATTGATTTCTAAGTTTTGACAAAAAATAGTAGCCGTTTGTTTCGCGCGTTTGGCTGTACTGGTCCAAACAATAAACCGTTCAGGCAAAAGAGAGCTAATCGCCTGCGAAACTAAAAGAGCGTCTTGTACGCCTCTATCTTTTGAGATGGGCCTATTTTTATCTTCCGTTATAGTATCCCAACACGATTTGGCATGTCTAATTAAAATAAGCGTTTTCATAACTAATTATTTTTTTCACTATATTAATTAACAAAATAGTGGTTATTTTATTTTCTTTTTTCATAGTTCTTATTAAATCTAAGAAAAAAAATTAGAAAAAAATATATTTTAAGCTATAAAATAAAAACTTTACTTTTGAACCTTACACTTTAAGCTAATACAATGAAAAAATTCTCTATTGAATTCAAATGGGCCGCTTTGGCAACCTTAGCAGCTTTGATTTGGATGTTTATAGGAAAATCGATGGGATTTCACACAGAAAAGGTGCGTTATGAAGTACTTCTTGAAATGCTCTTTAGTTTTTTACTCTTTATTTTCTACTGGTTGGGTATTCGCCAAAAGAAGAAAGAGTATTACGATAATGTCATCCAATGGCAACAAGCGTTTATGACGGGATTGGTCATGTGTGTGATGATCACGCTCTTCTTCCCTATTGTTCAATTCATTACATTCAACCAAGTGAGTCCTAATTTTATGGAGACTCTGGCACATGCGTTAATCAATGAAGCTAATATGACACCGGAGGAAGCGTATCAAAATGCTTCTTTTGACTTATTTTTAAGAAATGGAGTGATGAATAATCTCTCATTTGGTATTATCTTTACTACTATTATTTCGTACGTTCTAAAGACAAAAAACTACGATCAAATAAAAGCTGCTGCACAAAAGCCCGAGATGGTAAAAGTGAAAAAGCAAAAAGGTAAAACAAAACGAAAATAACACAAACACCCGAACAAAATGGATATCAGAAATATACCTCAAATAAAAAATACAGAAGCTGATAATTTCTTTCTATTAGCTGGACCTTGTGCCATTGAAAATGAAGAAATGGCGATGCGCATTGCAGAGCACATCATCAAAGTAACGGATAAGCTACAAATTCCCTATGTATTCAAAGGGTCTTTCAAAAAGGCAAACCGTTCGAGAATTGACAGCTTTACGGGTATTGGCGATGAAAAAGCACTAAAAATCCTTGCTAAAGTTGGAAAGGAATTTGGTGTACCAACGGTAACGGACATTCACGAGTCTTCGGATGCAGCCTTGGCAGCTGAATATGTAGATATACTACAAATTCCAGCATTCTTAGTTCGTCAAACGGATTTAGTCGTTGCTGCTGCTAACACAGGAAAAGTAGTCAACTTAAAGAAAGGACAATTCATGAGCCCAGAAAGCATGAAACACGCGGTGCAAAAGGTATTGGATTGCCACAATGAAAACGTCATGGTGACGGATCGCGGAACTATGTTTGGTTACCAAGATATGATTGTTGATTATAGAGGAATTCCAACGATGAAGCAATTTGCTTCTACGGTTTTAGATATTACGCACTCCCTACAACAACCCAACCAATCGAGTGGTGTGACTGGTGGTCGTCCTGACTTAATCGAAACAGTAGCAAAAGCAGGTATTGCCGTTGGTGTGGATGGTATTTTCTTAGAAACCCACTTCAATCCAGCAGAAGCCAAAAGTGATGGTGCTAATATGTTACACCTAGATCACTTCGAAAACTTAATGACAAAATTAGTAGCAATTAGACAAACGGTTCGTCAGTTTTAATGCTAACTTTTATACTACAAAAGGATGCTTAGGCATCCTTTTTTTTATTTTAATTCTTAATCTCAATGTCGTTTTCAGTGGCATAAGCTACTATTCTAGCGTATGCTACTTCGTCTTTATACTTGGGATGTTCCTTGTAGTAATAGCATAAACGCTCTACTGCATAAGCGTAACCCTGATGTGCTATCGCTGCTTCATAGTGTTCTATTGCCTTTTTTTCGCTTGATTTGATTCCATAGCCATGATCGTATAGAATTCCATAGTAAATATGAACATACGATTCACCGCTGTTGCGTTTCAGATAGCGCAACACCTGTTCAAAATCTCTTCGTTGGTAGTGAATCTCTACTAAGTTCTGTGCATAAGCGCCATAGTAATGTTCTGCCAAAATATAGTGGGAGACGGCCTTGTCATAATCTTGCTCCACTTCTTGTCCATAAAAGTACAAATCCCCAAGATTCATATTCGCCCAAACACATCCTAATTCAACTGCTTTTTTGTAAGCGGCGAGCATGGCTTCTCTATCATAGGGATAACCAAGGCTATTTTGATACAAATAACCAAGAGTATTCCAGGCATTGGCATAGTCTTGCTGGGCCGCTTGCTCTAAATAATATACACCTTGCTCCACATTAGTCCAGGCGTGCTGATCGGTTAAAAGCAAACCAAGCTCATACTGCATACGTGCCTCCCCTCGTTCTGCCCCGATAGAAAAGTATTTGATCGCCAAAGGCCAATCTGCCTCATCCCGAGCTACACATCCTCGCTGATATAGCGTATCCCCATCAAAATAAGTCTCATATTGGTCACCCATGCACGTGGTCCAAGCTTCATAAAATGAAGTGAAATAGGCCAAGTCATTGCCTCTCAGATTATATTTTTTTTCATATAATTGTCCTAGCAGTTCTGGGGATACTTCTTGTCGTTCCGTATTCTGATCCAAGTAATAAAGCCGAGTGTCTTGAAACAAACAAGCCTCTTGAGTGTACTCGTCAATAGGTTGACTGATATAAGCATAGCGCTCACTTAATGTAGCGGTTTCCTCGTTGTAATAATACATCCCTTGTTTATGAATCACCAACAGCAGCCGCTGTTTGAGGTGTTCAATTTTTACGTGATTCTGATCCAATGCAATCAACCACTGATTGGTTGCAGCCTGATATACACCACATCCTTCTGCCGTTTGAATAACATAAGTATCTGGCATATAACTACACAAGTATTTGGCGTTTATCTTATCAATCACCCAATCCGTTAAAAGGGAACGATCTGTTTGACAATCGAATAACTTCCACTTTTTATCACTTTTATAAGCAAAAGACGTATAACCTGAAAACACCATGATTTGATCGATTCCTTCGCATATAATCGTCCCTTTTGGATTAAGAATGTGAATTTTTGTTTGGTATTTATTGGGCTTTACCCAAAAGTAGCCCAACGGTAGTTCTTCCAACACGCCTTCGGGATATGCTCCAAGGAACTGTCCCGTCAACGTAAAAAATCGTCGTTTTGCGCTTTCTTTTTGTTTGGTAAAAAAAGTAAGTGGATACTCCAATTCAAATGGAAAATCGCTCCGTTCCCCTACTATCTGTTTACCTGTATAATCGAGCAATTGATACTGCCCATTTTGTAGTACATTGTAATATTGACCATAGAGTCGTTCGACCTCATCATATACAACTGCAAGGACCTCTTTTTGAGTATGCAGATGAAGTAATCCCGTTTTTCCAGCTAAGCAAACTTGTGCAACAACCGTCTGGTTAATTAAGTAAGCGTCAAAAGCATCCTCATATTGTAAAGGAATCAGAAGCTTCCCTTGTGTATTGAGGTATCCAAATTTTCCTTCTTTTTCTACCACCGCCACCCCTGCATCTGTAAAAGCATAGATTGTATCATATACGGCTGCTGTCAGTATATGTCCTTTTTTATCTTTTAATCCTTGATAATTACCAGCTGTAAAAACAATTGTACACGTTTGTTTTACTAGGTGCTCTTCCCAATACCCTAGGCCATACTGAACCCAATCGTGTTCCAACGCATCCAAAAAAGAGGTATAACCCGAGGCTTGAATCAAGGAATCTAATACAGTAAGGTCTTCTTGGTCTATCGCTTGCTGATACAAGGTCCACTTCTCATTAATCTCAAGGATCCAAGCTTTTGCTTGCTCTTTGGGTTTCTCTTCCTGCATCGCATACACATCACTTGCATCCATATAAAAAGTATCATAGGGCAAAGCATAGAGAAATTCAAACATCTGCTCAACAGCAGATGAAAAAGGGACGATCTCGTGTAACTGATAGGTTTCTGTCAGTAAATCATAAAAGCAGCTCAGTCGATGAAGGCCTTCTTCTTTATCAAAGTAAAGCGAATGCCCCTTTGTTTGGGCCTTGGCAGAGACTAGAGGAAGAAGTAAATCGGGAATGACGTAGTTCCACTCGGCTAAATATCCTTCAAAAACTTGTTTTGTCTGACTGTCAATATTATAGAGATAAATGCGATGAGCCATAGTTGTATTTTAGCCCAAAAATAGCGCGAACCCGCTTCTTAAAAAACAAATGAAGAAAAAATCACTAGAATTAGGTAGGGTGTTTTGCTCACCACTCACTACTCACCATCTTATTTGAGCTTTATTTCCTTAATCAAGGCATTCATAGGAATCGCTTTGACTTCTTCACCTTGCAATAGGAAGATATAGTCCGTTGTTTTTCCGATTAAAACCCCTTGTATTTGAGTATTATCCGCATAGGTAACTGCAATTGGGTTTTCGTCTACTACCGCGCGTTTATATCGTTTAGCATATAAATCAGCCCCTAAAAACATATATAACACAAAGAGAAGTAGTCCCATACTCCATTTTTGATTTGCATACCACTTCACTTCATTCGTATGAAACGTAAACTTTGCATAAGAGGTTGGGGACTTCTTCTGCCAAAAGAGATCCAATTGGTAAATCAACACCGTTAAAACAATCGTCCCAATCGTAAATAAAGTAATCGTAAAATCGCCAAAAGGAGCAATCAAGAAATCAAACAAACCGGCATAATCAAAAATATTAATGTCAAATAGGATAAACTTTTTATAGTTGAAGAGCATCCCAATGGCCACTGCCACTAAATAGGCGATCGTTAACATGGTTTGCACGTCTTTGCCAAGCTTCTTCATTATGGATTTTGAAACGGTATCATTCATGAGTACGGAATCTAATTATAGTTTACTTTACCTTTTTAATTGGCCTCTAATTTAAAGAAAAAGCAATGCGAATTAACATTTTATTTCATCCATACACAAAAAAAACGAGCTGGTTATATAGGCTATAACCAACTCGTTTTCATTTGGGTGAAATTAACAATAAACTTTACTTATTCTTTTACCGCATTTTCTACTTCTTCAATCATCATTTTGATTGATTTCAATCCGCCTCCTGATAAATACCATGTTTCTGGATTTAAGAAAATGATTTTATCATTTTTGTAGGCATTGGTTTGTTGAACTAATGCATTGGCAAATTCTTCTTTGCCTAACGTTGCTCTTTTAATAGCAGCTCCTCTATCGATAACGAAGATGTAATCAGGGTTTAATTCTTTGATCAACTCATTAGAGATCACTTGTCCGTGTGTAGCAGCCTCGATGTTTTCATCTGCTGGTTTTAATCCGAATACATCGTGAATAATTCCAAAACGAGATCCTTTTCCGTATGAGCTCAAGCGGCCTTCATTCGCTAAAACGATCAATCCTTTTTTATCTGATTTCTCGTTGATAGCCTTAATTTCAGCAATACGAGCATCGATGTCTTTCAACTCTGCTTCTACTTGCTCTTCTTTGCCAAACAACTGACCGATAATACGTTGATTTTTCTTGAATGAATTCATGTAGTCTTTTGCATCTACGTCTAAATTAATCGTCGGTGCGATTTTTTTGAATTCGTCATACATCACTGCTGTACGTCCAGAAATAATAATCAACTCCGTATCCGTTGCATTTACTTTTTCTGCATTAGGCTCTTTAATTCCGCCCACGTTTTCATAAGCTGCATCTTTATATTTATCTAAATAAGCGGGTAGGTTTGATCCTGGCACTCCTTTTACTGGAATTCCCAACTCATCAAAAGTATCCAATACTCCGTAAGTCAATACCACGGGATTTTTGGGATTTACCTTTACTTCAGAAGTACCTGATAAATGATCCACTGTGATTACTTCCGTTGATTCAGAGGCAGAATTTTTTTCCTCATTCTTTGTTTCCTTACAAGAAACAAATAAAAAAACAGATGCTGCTAAGCAGCTTACCATAAATTTACTCATAACGATGGTTTTTATAATTATTTAAAATAGACACAAATTTTATGGTCTCCGTTATCGATAATTTTCATATCAATATCGAAAACATCTTTCATTTTTTCCTCTGTAATGACTTCGTTTGTGGGTCCAAAATAGAGGATTTGGTGGTTTTTCACTGCGGCAATATAATCGGCATAAGCCGCTGCATAATTGATATCGTGCACCACAATAACGATGGTTTTTTGGTATTTATCGGCTAATTCGCGTAGGGTTTTCATAATTTCGACGGAGTGTTTCATGTCTAAATTATTCAAGGGCTCATCCAATAAAATATATTCCGTATCCTGTGCTAATACCATAGCGAGAAAAGCACGTTGACGCTGTCCACCACTCAGTTCATCAATAAACTGGTCTTCAATGTCTTTCAATCCCATGAAAGCAATACTCTCTTCAATTTTTTGATGGTCTTCCTTTTTGAGCCTGCCCTTGGAATGGGGAAAACGCCCAAAAGAAACTAACTCTTTAACAGTCAGTCGAATATTAGGGCTATTACTTTGTTTTAAGATAGCTAAACGCTTGGCAAAATCTTCATTCGTATAGCTTAACACTTCTTTGTTTAGCAAGTTTATTTCTCCTTTATCTCGAGAGACTAAACGACTAATAATCGATAGTAATGTACTTTTACCTGTACCATTTCCCCCAATAAAACAAGAGATCTTGCCCTTGGGAAAACTCACACACACCTGATTTAAAATCAGTTTCTCACCATATGATTTTGATACTTGATTAACTTGAATCATACTTTATTACTTTTTAACAGCAAGTAAATAAAATACACTCCTCCAACGAAGTTGATGATAATACTTACTGTTGTTGTCATATTAAACAAATGTTCGACCAAATACTGTGCGCCAATTACCGTTACGGAAGTCAGCAAACAACAGGTAAACACGACTAAGGCATGGTTGTTTTTCTTCACCAATTCATAGGTTAGATTGGCGACTAACAAGCCCAAAAAGGTAATTGGACCTACTAAGGCTGTAGAAACAGCAACCATAATTGATATAAGGATGAGGTTTCCTCTCACTACTTTGTGGTAATTAACCCCTAAACTAATGGCGTGGTCACGTCCTAAACTAATTACATCCAGCTGTTTGAAATAACGGATTCCATAGGCCATGGTTGCGATTAGAATCACAGCAGCAATACCCAAAATTTTCAGATTAATACGTTCAAACGAGGCGAACATAGCGTTTTGAATAATGGTAAATTCATTGGGATCAATGAGTAGCATAATAAAAGACGCTCCGCTTTTAAAGAGTGTTCCAATAAGCAATCCCACTAAAAGCAAGGTATACAATCCTTTACTCTCTCTTTTAAATACAGCAAAGTACATGATCATAGCAAATAGCATCATCAAACCTACTGACAAGACAAAGTTCCATTCCGACCCCAAAACCTGAAAGGTACGATCCCCATACCACAAGACAATCAACGATTGCAACAACAAATAAAAAGAATCAAACCCCATAATAGAAGGTGTTAAAATTCTATTTGCTGTAATCGTTTGAAAGATTACTGAAGAGTATCCAATTCCAAAGGAAACCAAGAGCATCGCCAATATTTTAAACCCGCGTCGGGGTAAAACGTAGTCAAGCTTTGTTCCTGTAAACGTGAACATATAAATAGCAATGCCAATCAGCAAAGCGATAAGTAATAGCGTAACTAATTTATTCTTAGGCATGTTTTGTCTTTTTGAGGATTAAATATAAAAACACAACACCTCCCACAATACTCACCGTCAGTCCAATTGGCACTTCGTAGGGAGCAATTAACGTACGGCTAATCAAGTCGCAAACCAGTAAAAATATTGCACCGACTAAGGCAGTATAACTGATGGTTTTACGGAGGTTGTCTCCAAAAATCATACTAACGATATTGGGAACAATGAGCCCTAAGAAGGGAATCACGCCTGCAGTTAAAACCACAACAGTTGAAGTAATCGAAACAAATACCAATCCTAGATACATAATTCGCTTAGGGTTTAAGCCCAAACTAGTTGCGGCATCTTCTCCTAATCCAACAATGGTAAACTTATTGGCATAGAGGTAACATAGAATTACAACTAAGACCCCCAAATAAAGGATTTCGTAATTTCCCTTTAAGATGGAAGAAAAGTCCCCCATCATCCATCCATCCATATTTTGTACAAGGTTGTAGCGAAAGGCAAAGAAAGTGGCGATAGCACTGAGTATATTTCCGAACACAATACCGATTAAAGGAATAAAGATGACATTTTGTACTTTCATCTTGCTTGCCAAGCGCAGAAAAACAATACTCGCTAACAAAGCAATAGTAAATGACAGTAGCGTTTTCACGACAATTCCCCCATTGGGAAAGAGAATCATACTAAACAAAATCCCCATTTTACAGGCGTCAAGGGTTCCCATAGTTGTAGGAGACACAAATTTGTTCAAGGAGATTTGTTGGACAATAAGCCCCGAGATACTCATCCCTACTCCTGCGATAAGTACCGCAATAGTACGAG
>JASLHL010000072.1 GCA_030152225.1 Flavobacterium sp.
GCGTATCTATGCCTACCTGCGTCTAGTTGCTAAAGGTTGCTTGCTTTTTTACGTTGCCTTTACGCTCTTGTGGGGCATGAATAACTATCGCGTGCCGTTAACGGCTCAACTCGATTTACAACAGGGTTATTCCAAAGAAGAGCTCCTAGATTTAACGCAACAAATCATTGAAGAAACCAATGCCTTACAGCGCAACATCACGCGTGATACACTTCAGGGTGTTGTTATGCCCTTTGATAAAAAACAAATGCTACAGGATGCTGAGTTAGGCATTCAAACCCTCAGCAACTCTACCCACTGGTTCGAATACTACAACCAAAAAGCAAAAGGGTCGTTGTATAGTTTACCATTGACTTATATGGGATTTTCAGGTTATGTCAATCCTTTTACCTTAGAAGCTCAGGTCAATACCAAAATTCCCACGTCCACATTTATCGTCACAGCGTCTCATGAAATTGCCCATCAAGTGGGGTACGCCAAGGAAAGTGAGGCTAATTTTATCGGTTTTCTCGCTGCCAAAAGTCAGATCGACCTACACTATCAATATTCGTCCAATATCTTTGCTTTGCGCTATTGCCTCAAAGCCTTAGAAGGGGAACAAACGCAGGAAGAATTCAGTGCTGTATTGAAGACTATACATCCTGGAGTTCAGGTTAATCTCATGGAAAATACGCTTTTTTGGCAGTCGTATAAAACGGTAACGGATGCTATTTTTAAATTTATTTACAACAACTTTCTCAAGATCAACAACCAAAAAGAAGGAATTAAATCCTACAATAAATTCATCGATCTCTTGATACACTACAATAAAAAAGAGCCCGTATTTACAGGCTCTTTCTAATTTATTTATTCCTCTTTGTTTACAAAGCTTTCTTCATTTCTTCTTTTATAGGGACGGACGATTAAACGCGCTTGACGATCAAACATCAAGTAGTTGTACATCCAGTTCCAGAAAACCAAGAATTTATTTCTAAATCCAATTAAGGACATCAAATGCACAAACATCCAAACAAACCAGGCAAAGAAACCGCTGAAGTGGAATTTAGGTAAATCCACCACGGCTTTGTTTCTACCAATCGTCGCCATGGATCCTTTGTCATTGTAAGTAAACTTCTTTAATGGTTTTCCATCGCGTAATTGAATTAAATTCGTTGCGAGTAGTTGTCCTTGTTGAATAGCAGGCTGTGCCATCATCGGATGACCCATTGGTGATTTTTCAGTAATCATCGCCGCTACGTCCCCAATGGCAAAAATATCGGTAAACCCTTCCACTTGGTTGTATTCATTGACTTTCAAACGGTTTCCCCTTTGAATCACAGCAGCATCAAATCCATCAATCACTGCTCCCATAACGCCTGCTGTCCAAATCACCGTTTCTGCATTGAATTCTCTTCCTGACTTGGTTGTCACTGTTTTTCCATTAAAATCGGTTACAATTTCATTGACCCAAACATTTACTCCTAGTTTTTCCAAAAATTCTTGTGCTCTACTAGACGATTTGTCCGACATAGCGTCCAGTACTTTTGCTCCTCCCTGAATTACATTAATCTCCATCTGACGGATATCTAAATCGGGATAATCTTTGGGTAACACGTGTTTTTTCATCTCAGCCAATGCACCTGCAAGCTCCACTCCTGTTGGTCCTGCACCTACAATAACGAAATTCATCAACGCGCGTTTTTCCTTCTCATCATTAGTCAATAGCGCTTCTTCGAAATTTTCCAACACCAAACTCCTGATATTCAAGGATTGTGGAATCGTTTTCATCGCCATACTGTGCTGCTGTATAGCTGTATTACCAAAGAAATTGGTTTTAGATCCAGTAGCAATAACCAAATAATCGAAAAATATAGTTCCGATATCGGCAACAACTTTTTTATTTTCCGTATCAATACGCTGTACTTGTGCAACGCGAAAGAAAATACCTTCGTAATTTTGAACCACTTTTCGGATCGGAAACGCAATAGATCCTGACTCCAATCCTCCTGTAGCAACTTGATACAGCAATGGTTGAAACGTGTGATAATTGTGTTTATCTAATAGTACGACCTGAAAATTTTTGTTCTTCAATTTTTTAGCTAAGGCTAATCCACCAAATCCTCCTCCAATAATTACTACTCTCGGACGATTCGATGTAGGAATATTCATCATAACTACGCTATTTTATCTTACAAATTTACGACTATTTATCAAGTTTTGCGTTTCCTATTGCGACTTGTTCAACAATCCACTTCTTTTGGTTTATTAGCTACACAAAAAATAAAGCTTTTTACTGTTTAATTGATAAAAAAAGAGTTTCAAATTAGCAATTCAAAAATTTTAAACCACATACTCGCTGTTTTTTACATTTCAATAAAAAGTTGGTTTAAAGAAAAAATTAACACTCCTACTTCCCTATTTACTGGCTTTTCAAGTTAATCATCCCTAAAATAAAGCACAAAAAAAACTGACCTTGTGGTCAGTTTTTAAGTCTTTAAAAGTTGTTTCGAATATTGCGAATCAACGGTTCCAATCCATTTAATTTTAATTCGTACACCAAGGCCAATTGCTGCCCTAATTTTCCTTTAGGAAAGCCTTTATTGTGATACCAAACGACGTAATACTCTGGCAAATCAATTAGATATTTTCCTTCGTATTTTCCATAAGGCATTTTGGCTTTTGCCAATTCAATCAGTTCTTTTTGATTGTCCAGCATTATTTTTGCGTCCAATTAAAGGTTACTTCTTTTTCAATTTCGGGATGTAAACTCAGCAATACAGGACAGTGCATAGCCACGCGTTCTAAGATGATCCGTTGCTTTTCATCTGCTGTACTCAACATAGCCATGTTCAATGTAATTTTCTTAATCCTCCTTGGATCTGCCTGCATTTCTTTATATACCTCAATCGTTGATCCCACGATATCTACCTCCATTTCATTGGCTTTAATCCCCATAATAGTCATGGCACAAGATCCTGCCGCATTGGTTACCATATCGGTTGGAGAAAAAGCCTGTCCTTTTCCGTGGTTGTCAACTGGTGCATCTGTAATGATTTGCTCACCTGATTGCAGATGGGTAGATACGGTTCTTAAATCGCCTAAATACTCTATTTTTGATAACATTATTCTACTACTTTTACGGTTAAATCATCATTGTATTGCAAGATATACACGCCTTTATTGCGCACAGTACCCTCTGGGTTTTTGCTGTAAACAAATTTATTTTCTATTTCCGCTGACTTCGTACCTATAGAACTCGCAAATCCATCGCGTTGGAACATGCGCAAAATAACGTCTAAGGTAACGTCATATCCGCGAATAGCAAAACGATTAGGCAACGTATTATTCTGTGCTTTAAACTCACGGGCAAAGGTGGTATCCAAACTGGTTTCACTATCCCTCGTTACCGACGGAAACGTATAGTGTAAAGCCACTAAGGTTTCTATTTTTATTTCACTATAATCGAAGACCTCACTCTTGTCAAAAGAGGCCACTTGGATATCGAACGTATCTGTTCTATTTTTTAGCTTATCCGTTAGCAATAAGGCCGATTCAATACTGTTAGAATCTAAAATAAACGCATTGTTCTTCCCTGCTACAAGTGTTTTGTCAATATCTTTTAATTCTTTCGTGTCAATCACCTTAATATTGGGATAGAAACGCTGCATGAAGCGTTTTGTCGAGGTTTTCTTCTCATCGACAATTACCGTTACTTTACTGTCATTTTTAATTAAGTACTCCAACAAGGCTTGTTTGAGTACATCGCCATAAGGCATCGTTTGCACCAATTGAGACGAGGGGTTTGCTTTTTCATTTGACAAAGGCGAAACCAATACAATATTGCTATTAGGCAAGGCTTTTACGGCATCATCTACATTGCTTTGGAAGAAAGGACCAATTACCACTTCTGTTTGGCTTAAATCCTCTCCTTGTAAAATTTTCTTCACATCGGAGCTATTCTTTGTTTCATTAGAATCGTATACTTTGACCGTTAATGGCAAGCCCATACGCGTTGCTTTATCGATTGCCAACTTTGCTCCTAAATAGAAATCCATCGTCATATTCAGGAATCCATCTGTCTTCATACGCTCATTGAGGTTATCTCCCGTACGAGAAGTATTAAAAGGCAATAAAAGCACCAGTTCTTTTGCTGTATAACGATCAACAGACGCACTTAAATCCACGAAAGATCCAGCAGATTCTACAGACCATTTCGGTGTTGTTGTTTCGGCTGTACTAGAAGTTGAGGATGTGCCTGTTTCTTTACCTATTTTTAATTCCATACCAATTTGCAATCCTCCCTTTCTCAATTCTGGATTCATCTCAACCAGATCCTCAACTGTCAAATTGTATTCTTTTGCGATACTAAACAAGGTCTGTTTTGGTTCAATAGTAATGGTTTTATCCCCTACATTGGATGATGTTGGCGTTGTTGGTTTTACTTCTTGAGAAACAGTTGTTGTTGCTGGAATGGCCGAAGTGCTTTTACCTGTTGTTGGCACTTTGATGCGTTGACCGCTTTTTAGGCCTTCGTTCAATTCGGGATTTAACTCCATAATCTTTTGAACGCTGGTTTGATATTCTACTGCCAGACTATATAAGGTTTGTCTTGGTTCAATTTCGATCTCCTTATAACCCACTTTCGCCTTATCTAAAGGCGTATCTGCTTTTGTAGCAGGCAACATTACTGTAACATTAGCCGTTTGATCTGTGGCTGTTGTCGCAGTAGAAGGCGAAACGAAAAGTTGACTTTCTGCTTTTAATCCATGTCGCTCCAACTCGGGATTCCATTGATATAAATCTTGCACACTGACATTGTACAGACGACTTATGCCAAATACCGTTTCTTTGGGTTGAACGCGATGTGTTTTTCTTTTTGAATCGACAACTTGTTGTGTTTTATTTACCGCTGTACTCTCCGTGGTGGTGGATTTTCCTGAGGGACTACTCACTGGTACACGAATAAGATCACCTTCTTTAATTCCCGTTTTTGCATCGGGATTCAACCGCAAGATCTCACTAACCGAAATTTTGTTTTCACGGGCAATTTTGCTAATTGTCTCCCCTTTACTCACGCGATAGTTGGTATAATTTTGCTCTTGAGCGAAAGCTAATCCACTGGTAAAAATAAATGCTGTTGCAGCTATAACAAGTTTCTTTCTCATCTTAGTAATTTTATAAAAGCGAATAAGTCGCTATACAAATATACAGCGACTTATTTATTTTTCTAATTTTTATTCCCACTCAATCGTTGCAGGTGGTTTAGAACTGATATCGTATACCACTCTATTTACCCCTTTTACTTTATTGATGATTTTATTTGAAATCTCCATTAAGAACTCATACGGTAAGTGTACCCAATCTGCAGTCATACCATCTGTTGAAGCAACTGCACGTAAAGCTACTACTTTTTCATAGGTTCTCTCATCTCCCATTACACCTACTGAATTCACAGGTAATAAAATGGCTCCAGCTTGCCAAACCGAATTGTACAATCCATGTTCTTTTAATCCATTGATAAAGATAGCATCTACTTCTTGAAGCAAGCTCACTTTTTCTGGGGTAATATCCCCTAAAATACGGATTGCTAAACCAGGTCCAGGGAAAGGGTGACGTCCTAATAATTCAGGATCAATACCCAAAGATGCACCAACACGACGTACTTCATCTTTAAATAACATGCGCAAAGGCTCTACTATTTTCAGCTTCATAAAATCAGGTAATCCCCCTACATTGTGGTGTGATTTAATAGTTGCTGAAGGTCCTTTTACAGAAATTGATTCAATTACATCGGGATAGATTGTTCCTTGACCTAAGAATGTAGCATCTTTAATCAATTTCGATTCATCGTCAAATACTTCAATGAATACACGACCAATGGTTTTGCGTTTTGTTTCTGGGTCTTCTTGACCAGCCAAAGCATCCATAAAACGCTGAGAAGCATCTACTCCTTTTACGTTTAATCCCATTCCTTCGTATTGTCTCAATACGTTTGCATATTCGTTTTTACGCAACAATCCGTTGTTTACGAAAATACAGTGTAAGTTATCTCCAATAGCTTTACTCAATAGAACAGCCGCTACAGTAGAGTCAACACCTCCTGAAAGAGCTAAAACAACTTTTTCACTGCCTACTTTTGTACGTAAATCAGCAATAGTTTCATCTACAAAAGAAGCAGGGGTAAAATCTTGTTTTACTCCAGCGATGTCTACTAAAAAGTTCTTTAATAATTGTGCTCCATCTGTTGAGTGGTACACTTCTGGGTGAAATTGAATCGCATAAGTTTGCTCTCCTTCAATTTTATAAGCTGCATTGGTTACATCTGCCGTGCTCGCTAATAAAACAGCATTCGTAGGTAAAGCCTTGATGGTATCACTGTGGCTCATCCATACTTGACTGTTTTGTGGAATATCTTTTAAGAAAGGATCCTCTGCAATAAAAGCAAGATTTGCTCTTCCATATTCACGGGTATCCGATGGAGCTACTTCTCCACCAAAGAAATGAGCTAAATACTGCGCACCATAACACACGGCTAATAAAGGCATCTTGCCTTTAATCTGAGCTAGGTCTGGATGTAAAGCTTCCTGTGAACGAACAGAATAAGGACTTCCTGATAAGATTACCGCGTTATACGCTGATAAATCCTCGGGTAAACTGTTATAAGGCAGGATCTCGCAGAATATATTTAATTCTCGAACCCTTCTCGCAATTAACTGTGTGTATTGCGAACCAAAATCTAAAATAAGTACATTGTGTTGCATATGCAAAAATAGA
>JASLHL010000077.1 GCA_030152225.1 Flavobacterium sp.
GAATGACAAAAAGGGAAATAATTTAGCCTAGGACGCTAGTCCCTATCTTTTGAAAAAAGCAATACGGGACCGCACACTTGTTTTTTCAGTTCAGATTAAAATAAAAAACTGTTTACACCTAAAAGGAGAAACAGTTTAAAAGCATGGACTATGTCTTTTGGAATATTTGGCTAACAACATCGCTATAGTAAAGTGGTTTTATATCCTGTTTGACGTAAACAAAACATTAAATCATCTTCATTATTGCTAATGCAATACACGCGAATCGTAGAGTTGTCCATTTTTTGAAAAATAGGTTTAAAACTTTTTGGTAAACTTGCATAAAATGGATCCATTTCTTTTAATTCATACTTTGGATCTATATCAACCGTAACCAATACCACAAATTCATTTGATTTTAATACAATAGGTAATTTCATATATCTCTTTTTTATTTATTTCTAACGAAATTTAAAAAAAAAATCAGACAATTCATATTTTGTACTAAAAATAGTTTGCAGATGTAGGGTAAAAACCTACAAATAAAAGGACAGTTATGAAATAAAATTCATTTTTTTTAACTATTTTCCTTTAATACATACTAAAAACACATTTACAAAAAGAATATGGTACTGAATCGTCCATTTGTTTCGCACTATTAAATAAATGTTATATTTCGATACTATAATCTATTTTACCTACTTTTGTTTTCTATAAAACAGTAAGAGCAACTAACAACTTAGAAAATGCAAAACATTCCTAGTGTTAACTTACGTGATTTCCTATCGGATGACCCGGTACGTAAACAAAAGTTTGTAAATGAAATCGGCCAAGCCTACGAAGAAATTGGATTCGTAGCATTAAAAGGACACTTTTTAGATGATCAATTAGTTGAAAATCTGTACACAGAAGTCCGCAATTTTTTCAACCTTCCCCTAGAGACCAAAAAGAAATACGAAATCCCAGGCATTGGTGGCCAAAGGGGCTATGTATCTTTTGGAAAAGAACACGCAAAAGGAAGATCAGAAGGTGATTTAAAAGAGTTTTTCCACTTCGGACAGTATGTGGAAGACAATCCTGAATTGGAAAAAAGCTATCCTGCCAATGTGATGGTAGATGAATTACCTCAATTTAATCCTATTGGAAAGGAAACGTATCAAATGCTCGAAAAAACAGGTGTTTACGTTTTACGTGCTTTGGCCCTTTACTTGGGACTTGACGAGTTTTACTTCGATAAATTTGTCAAAAATGGAAACAGTATTCTAAGACCAATCCACTACCCTCCAATTACGAATGAACCTAAAAATGCGGTTCGCGCTGCTGCTCATGGAGATATCAACTTGATTACCTTACTCATGGGTGCCCAAGGAAAAGGATTGCAAGTACAAAACCACAAGGGCGAATGGATTGATGCGATCGCTGCCGAGGATGAATTAGTCATCAATGTTGGTGATATGCTATCTAGACATTCCAATAACCGCTTAAAATCAACCATCCACCAAGTGGTGAATCCCCCTAGAGAATTATGGGGAACTTCGAGATTTTCTATTCCTTTCTTCATGCATCCTATTAGTGATATGCCATTGAATTGCCTAGAAAACTGTATTGATGAAACCCATCCGAAAAAATTTGACGATATCACAGCTGGTGAATTCTTACACCAACGCTTAGTTGAATTGGGATTAATTAAATAGCTTAATAGAGAAGGGAGATGAGAAATGAGAAATGAGAAAGAGGTGGAAAGATAAGCTAACACAGTATTTTTTCTAAATTAAGTCACTCTCATTTATCTTACCAATTTCATATTTTATTATGGTATTCGATGAATCTTCATTTCGATTTCCCTTCTCTCATTTCCAATTTTTCACTATCTTTGAGTTACCCCACACAAGTAAATCCATCAACCTAATTTAAAATAATGGCAAAAAAAATCAGTAGTCTAGAAGATCTAGGCGGTTTTGTTTTTTCAACGAATAAAGACTTTGAACTTGAGCGAGATGAAGTAGAAGAAACGCTAGCTCCTAGTGAGCAGCGACTAGAAGCTCATTTAGACAAAAAAAACAGAGGCGGTAAAATTGCTACGATTATCAAAGGTTTTGAAGGAAATGAGGACGATTTAAAAGCATTAGCCAAAGACTTGAAGACACTTTGCGGTGTTGGAGGGAGTGCCAAAGACAGCGAGATTATCATTCAGGGTAATTTTCGCGATAAAATTATGGAGTATTTACAAAAAAAAGGCTACAAAGTAAAACGTGTAGGCGGTTAAAAAATAAAGAGCATGAAAATAAAATCATCCGAACTTATTTTAAATCCAGATGGCAGTGTGTACCATTTGAATTTAAGACCAGAACACTTAGCAGAAAACATCATTTTTGTTGGAGACCAGAATCGTGTAGATCGCATTTCAAGACATTTTGATACGATTGAATTTTCAACGCAAAAAAGGGAATTCAAAACCCATACAGGAACCTACAAAGGCAAGCGTTTTTCTGTCATTTCAACGGGAATAGGTCCTGACAATATCGATATTGTTATCAATGAAATTGATGCTTTGTTCAATATTGATTTAGAAACTAGAGAAATTAAGAAAGAATTGACTTCGGTTAATATTGTGCGTATTGGTACTTCGGGATCATTACAAGCAGATATTCCCGTAAATAGTTTTGTTCTTTCTCAATATGGATTAGGTTTAGACAATATGATGCGTTCTTACCTTATTGAAGATATTACTGATTTCGATATGGAAGAGGCTTTTATCCGTCATACCCATTGGGATTTGAGAAAAGGACGTCCTTATTTCATTCAAAATAGCCCTTGGCTGGAAGATAAACTGAGCAGCGATCAAACCTTTAAAGGAATTACGGGAACTGCAGGTGGATTCTACGGACCACAAGGACGCGTATTGCGTTTAGCTATTCAGGATCCTGAGTTGAATCACAAAATTGACAACTTTGCCTTTGGCGATTATCGCATTACCAATTTTGAAATGGAAACATCTGCGATTTACGGTTTATCCAAACTATTGGGACACCATGCCGTTTCGTTAAATACTATTATTGCCAACCGTGCAAATGGTACTTTTTCAGAAGATCCTTATGCAGCAGTTGATCAATTAATTATTTACACTTTAGATAAATTAAGCGAAATCTAATTCGATTTCTTTTCATAAAAAAAGCTCAGTTTTACTGGGCTTTTTTATTTTTATTCTCTATTATAGTACGGTTCCAAGGTAAATCCCAAATGTGCATTATACTTTTCATACTGCTCGTCTAGGGTTGCCCGCAAGTGAATATGCGCTTGGGTTATCGGATGTTCAAAAGTCAATTCAACGGCGTGTAATAACATAGCGGTTAAGCCAAATTGGTCCAACCACAATTTATTTTGCTTGTTACACCCATGGGGGCGACTTCCTAAAATGGGGTGAAAAACATGTTTGAAATGTTTGCGCAATTGATGTTGACGTCCAGTTTCAGGATAAGCTTCTACTAAAGAATAACGCGAAGTTGGATGTTTTCCAAAAGGAATAGCAACCTCCACGCGCTCTAGTGTTTTATAATAGGTTTTTGCCTCTTGTAATTGGCCACTATCATTGGTCAAGGCATAGTCTATCGTTTCTTCATCAGCCGTATAACCTCGTACTATAGCCACATACTTTTTTTCTACTTGTCTTGTTGCAAAAATAGCATTGAGTTGTTTTAGAACCTCTTTGTTCAATGCAAATAACAATACTCCAGAGGTCTTTCGATCTAATCGATGAACGGGATAGACGTATTGCCCGATTTGATCGCGTAAGATTTGCACAGCATACTCTTGAATATCACTGGCTATAATCGACTTGTGTACCAATAAATCACGTGGTTTATTAATAGCTACTAAGTATTCATCTTGATACAAAATTTCTAACATATCGCAAAGATACTTCATCTTCCCTACTACTAAAACCGTTGGTATAATTTATGTTCTGTTTTTTAAATAAAATAATACATTTGCTTACTTTTTCCCCATCATATGACGACTGAAGTAGCTTCAAAAAAAGGCGTTCTTGCATTTATCAGGCAATCCTTTTCAAATGAAAACTTAGATTTAACCCTAATTCCGACCAATAAAGCGGTGCTTTTATTAGCGATTCCCATGATGTTCGAGATGCTAATGGAATCTGTATTTGCTTTGGTCGATTTGTATTTTGTAGGCCACCTCAAAGAAAGTGCATTTGCTATACAAACGGTGGGGTTAACGGAATCCCTACTCTCTATTATTTACGCGATTTGCATTGGAATTAGCATGGCTGCTACTGCTATCATCGCTCGACGTATTGGCGAGAAAGATAGAGAACAGGCTTCTATTCATGCGGCTCAAGCGATCACCATAGCTACCATCATCACTGTTATTTTAAGTGTATTTGGCTTTATTTACGCCAAAGATTGGTTGATTTGGATGGGGGCTTCCGAAGAATCTGCAGCATATGGTTATGGCTACACGCGTATTTTATTAGTGAGCTGTGTTTCTATTATGATGCTCTTTCTGATTAACGGTATTTTTCGAGGCGCAGGAAATGCTGCGATTGCCATGAAGAGTTTGTGGTTGGGTAATTTATTCAATATTATTCTCTGTCCAATCTTGGTACGAGGCTGGTGGATCTTTCCTGAAATGGGGTTAGACGGTGCGGCTTATTCTACAGCCATTGGACGAAGTGTGGGAGTATTGTATCAGATTTACTTTTTAACGCGTAAAGACTCGTTAATTCAGCTAAAATGGCACTACTTCAAAATGCAAGGAGAAAAAGTGTGGCACATTCTAAAAATTGCCATTCCCGGCATGGTACAATATATGATCTCGACCTGTAGTTGGGTCATCTTAGCGCGTATTGTCGCTCAGAGTAGTGGAGAAATTGGATCTTCTGGTTTCTTAACCTGTTTGCGTTTAATGATCTTCTTTATCTTACCTGCATGGGGATTAAGTAACGCGGCCTCTACTTTAGTAGGACAACACTTGGGTAATAAAGACCCGGAACGCGCCGCTCAATCAGTCATGACCACCTTAAAATACAACGTCATCTACATGACCATCGTTACGATTATCTTCTTTACCCTCGCAAATTCCCTTGCTTCAATCTTTACCACACAAGAGGATATTAAATCGATCGCTATTTTAGCCATGTACATCGGCGCAAGTGGTTTTATCTTCTATGGTATCGGGATGACGCTGATGAATGCGTTTAATGGTGCTGGAGATACATTAACCCCCTCTATTCTCAATTTTGTGGGATTCTGGCTCTTCCAAATTCCTTTGGCTTATGCCCTGGTGTACTTTTTTAACTGGGGAGCAGAAGGTGTTTTTATCGCCATTCCCGCTGCTGAAACCCTAATTGCTGTATTGGCATTTATCGCCTTTAGACGAGGTAAGTGGAAGTTGAAACAAGTGTAATGGAGATGGGAGATGGGAGATGGGAGAAGGGTGAGATAAATGAGATAATTTACGCGTTTTATCTCCTCTTTTACTCCAATGCTCTAACTACTATCATTTGCTAGTTAGAGGAATGAGCGATCACATTTTCTTCATATTCATTTTATCAAACAAACCACAACGAGCAAACCATGCGCAACACAAAGCGCACATAAATAAGTCAAATTACAAAAAGGTCAACCTTGTTTCAACGATTGGCCTTTTGGTATGTCTTGTAGTGATTAGCTACCCTTTTGTTAGATCTTTCTTCGACAATGCTAGGACAATGCTTTGAGAATACTTATAAAAACAGCTTTTTTGTCGAAGAACTGTTGGAGGAAGCTCGAAGGATTCCCAATTAAAACCTTTATTTTCTTTACACTAGACTAGTGAGTGTTGGTAAGTAATCGCTTTGGAGCCATTGATCATGTACAAATAAAGTATAAAAATATAAATGTAAAAAAGAGATGGCTTGCAGTTGCAGGCCATCTCTTTTTTATATCTGAAAGAAATCTCTTTTTATCTCAAGATGAAATTTCCCTTAACTCATTTCCCTTAACTCATTTCCCATCACGCATTACGAATCACTACTTACGAATCATATCTACATGAGGGATACCATCTTCCAAATATTCTTCTGAAACGGCTTCAAATCCAAAAGAGCCATAGAATTTCTTTAAATACGTTTGCGCTCCGATTTGAATGGGTTGTTGATCGAATTCTTCTTCTATTTTTTCAATGGTAAGGGCGATTAAAATCTTACCTAATCCATCTTTTCTATGGGCTGCATCCACGACCACTCTTCCGATTGAGATTTCTTTGTAGCTCAATCCAGGGGGAACAATGCGAGCATAAGCGATTACCTTTCCATGTTGTGTAGCAAACACATGCAAGCAATTTTTATCTTTTCCATCTAATTCAGGGTAAGGACAATGTTGTTCAACAACAAAAATATTGGTACGCAATTGCATGATATCATACAACTCATCCAACGTCAATTCCTCAAATGCTTTTGTGTGCCAATGAATGCTATTCATAACTTGTAAATTTTATACAAAAGTAACAATTTATGCGATTTCTCCGTTCCTCTTTTTTAGCTATCTCCAATTAATGTGGTAGCAATAAAAATACGCTCAAAGCGAAGCCATTATTCAATACGTGAAAAAGATAACCATACCAAAATCCAAAGCGCATGCGCAAATATCCCATTCCCAAACCCAAAATAAATTGAGGGAGTGTAATAATGGGAGCTAAGAGGATTACGCGCAACGGAAATTCTTCAAAATTAAAAATATGGATCAACGCAAAAGAAAAGGACAATCCATAGAATACCAAGGGAAAATAAGTGGTCCAACGCTTTGCCATGGCTGCTGTTTTTTTGATGCATACGGTGATAAAACCAACGAGTAACAGCAGCATTACAACAGAAAAGAACAACATAGCTGTATCACTGTATTGCCCAATGACGGTAGAAGCAACTTGTCCCATATACAGCACAAAGGCCACTGCGCCTATCAACACATAACGCAAGCGAAAACGCAGGGCTAATCGAAAGGCAATCTCTTCCAATAAAGGCCCGACTAACACTGCAAATACAACAAATCCGACCACGCCAATTTGTTCCATCACTTCCTCAAATCGATCGTGTTGTGGTACGTCAATAATGGAATCAACCAAAACACCACCAAATATAATAAACACGAATAGGCAACACCACAAACGGAACAGATGCACAATGGCCTGTGCAGGTGTTTGTGTACTTTTCTCGGTAGTAGGTCTTCGCAAGAAAGACAGAAAATCAAGCAGTAATTCGCGAGTAGACATCTTGTTTTTATTTATAGGTATTCAAGGTAGTAAAAATAATCAACTGAACGAGATAATAGGTACTAAATCAAGTTGATTTTATTCCCTGTTACCTTATTCGTTTCAACTAAAAACTCCCGTCTTTTTCATTTCATTTCATCACTTTTTACCTCAATTTAATTGATTGCTTAATTAACGTTTTTTGATGTTCAACTCCCCTTCTTGTTAAGGTTTCAGGCGTTTCTTTTTTTTAAAATAATTCCTTTTTAATTTCATTATTCACTTAGAAAATCAACTGTGCATTCAACTAAAGATCTACTTTGTTAAAGACGTTTTAATCCATACTAAATAATTGAGATATGAGGAGTGAAGTTTTTTTATTTTGTTTTATTTTTTGCTTTATAAAGGCCTTTGCTCAAACGAATGAATTAAAGATAAAGGTTTATGATTCCGCTCACCTACCTATTGAAGAAGTTGTTTTTATTGATATGGCTACTGCAAAAGAATTAAAAACGAACAATCAAGGAGAAATCGTTATTCGTGGCGACAGCACATCTACTTATCTCGTATTTAAAGAAGATTACAGTAGCAAGCAATATAGTTGGAAGGAATTAAATGAGAACAACAGTGTAATTCTAGCTAAAGAAAATCAAATTTTATCCGAATTATTCATCTATACTTCCCCTACAAAAAATGATGCGAGTACGATTAGATACAAAATCAAGGAGCAGCTTTTAGGTGAGAATCCTACCGTGTTTCACGTAATAGAGACGCTACCGCTATTTTTTGTAAAAGGCAATAAAATAATGTATAAGGGACGAGAAGTAACTGTAATCGTTAATGGAAAAAAACACCTGGGACAGATTGAGAATATCGACCCTAAAAACATCCATTCGATTGAGGTCATTCCGTATGGTCATTCTGCTTATGGTGCTACAGGAGAACCTGTACTAAACATCGTCTTAAAAGAGAATCTATTCAATTATTTTCGAGAAGATTTAATGGTCGGGTATAACCTAAATAAAGAAGATTACGTTCTAAATGCTAATTCCTTTTTCAAAAAAGACAGGGTAACCCTATCCTTGCCCATTAGATCAGGAGAATCCTTTTTTGACAGCCATAGTTCCACTTCTTCCAAATCCATCCAAATAAATAGCAGTAAAGACAAGACAACAGCATCCAGTTTAACTGTACAACCCGAAATTAGTGTAAAGCTGACGGACAAAAGTAGTATTAGCTCTTCCCTATTCTTATACACTCCTCAAAACCAAATAACAAGTGACTATAGCATTCAATCCCAGGAAACTTTGGAAAAGTACAAACAGCATATTAGGTATTTGAATACGGGTTCCCTTCTTTCTTTTAACACGACCCTAAACGACAGCACCGCTTTAGATCTGTCTTTTGTGTATACGTATAATGAATACCGAAACAATGGGGATTATATGGACAATCGTTGGAACAATATCCTATATGATAATGCTTTGAGTTTTGATGCGATTTTCAAAAAAAAGAAGAGAAAATTTCTTACTTTTCCCATTCGTTATGATATTTACTACTCATACTATCAATTAGAGATCAAAAATAGAAACCAAAATAACGTAACCAATCGGCGTTCTAAGTTTTCATTTGCCACAACACTGACTGTAACGAATAGTCTGAGCTTAACAACTGATCTCTCCTATCATCTCCTTAATAAAAATGATGGAATAGTTCTTCATAATTCTACTGTAGCCTATACCAAGAAATCTTATTCTGTTTATTTGAACTATTATAACGCCTATCAACTCATTTCTGCCTATGACGTCAATAAGCAAAATAGCGTAGATGGCAACCTCAATACTACAATTGATAACTATGCTATTCAAAAAAGTAATAGTTCTCATTCCTCCCTAGAATTTAATTATATGCCCAAAAGCGGAATAGAAGTTTTTGTAAGAGGAAAACTGAATATCCACCACAAAGCTCCTGTTGCTTACTTAGTGAAATCAAAGGAAGATGAGTTCCGAAAAACTATAGTAAACGCAGGAAAGAATAAGAGTTACGTTTTTGAACTAGGTGGATTCTTTGAGATCAATGATCATTTTATCATACAAACCCTATTTACTTATAACAGGAATCAATTTAAACTAGTAGATTATACTACCGACAAAGATGTAATTGCTTATGATATTTATGCCAAATATAGGTTCAAAAAAGGGTACAGTGTAAAACTAGCTTCTTCCTATGCTACTTACGATTTGCTTTCGCCTTTGGAATCCAATCAAATCAAGTATCCTTTCGTTAGTCTAACCATCGAAAAAGAGTTTATAAATAATTTGAAAGTTGCTTTAGTTATTAATAATCCCTTTATCAAAGCGAAAGAAGTGTATACTTCTTATTATTCAGATAATGATAATAGTATCCACATCATTGACACTCGATTGAAATCAAAAGAAATAAAGACCTATTCTTCCCTTTACCTTAGTGTAAGCTATACCCTGGGAAATAATAATTTAAGAAATAAAAGAGATGTACCGATTCAAGCAACATACTAATATACTGAAGACTATGAACTATATAAAAAACGTTGTGTTACTATTTTGTGTATGTTTTTTACTACTGTCTGTTGTGGAAAAAATAACCCATTATGATTCGTTGGCTAGATAGCGCTAAACCTAAAAACCATATCGTTCATTCTTCTTATGTAGTAGATAAAGGCCTACCACCTGAAACCTTGAGTCAACTATACTAGTGATTAAATCAGTTCACGTGCTCGCAGTACCGCTAATAGTTCCTGATAATTTTTCACATTAAATGCTAGTA
>JASLHL010000080.1 GCA_030152225.1 Flavobacterium sp.
CGCGCCTCTTTTTGTTTTTTTGCCTTTAGCAGAGTTAGATCTGGTTTTTCATTGGGTTTCATATACTACACAACACACAACACAACACACACAACACATTTTACGTCTCTCTTCGGAGAGACAGAAACCCTAAAGTATTAAATTATTATGATTCCTAAGGTAACCAAAGAAATTATCGATTTAGGAGATGGACGTAGCATCTCAATCGAAACGGGGAAATTAGCGAAACAAGCAGATGGATCTGTTGTTGTTCGTATGGGAGACTGTATGCTTTTAGCTACAGCAGTTTCTGCGAGAACAGCTAACCCTGGTGTGGACTTCCTTCCTTTAACTGTAGATTACAGAGAGAAATTCGCTGCTGCTGGACGTTTTCCAGGAGGCTTTTTTAAGCGTGAAGCGCGTCCGAGTGACCAAGAAGTATTAACAATGCGTCTAGTTGACCGTTGTTTACGTCCATTGTTCCCAGATGACTACCATGCTGAAACACAAGTGATGATTCAATTAATGTCACATGACGAAAATGTAATGCCTGATGCATTAGCTGGTTTAGCTGCTTCTGCAGCCTTAGCTGTGTCAGATATTCCTTTTTACAATTCAATCTCTGAGGTTAGAGTTGGACGTGTAGACGGACAATTTATTATCAACCCATCTAGAGAGCAGTTAGATGCTTCCGATTTAGACATGATGATCGGTGCTTCGAAAGACTCTGTTTGTATGGTAGAAGGTGAAATGAGAGAAATCTCTGAACAAGAAATGATTGATGCAATTAAATTTGCACATGATGCCATCAAAGTTCAAATTGAAGCACAAGAAAAAATGCGCGCAGCATTAGGACTGACATTCCGTGAGTACGAAGCTGAACCAACAGATGCTGAGGTAGAAAAAATCGTTCACGAGGCAGCTTACGCTAAATTGTACGAAATCGCTTCTCATGCAAGTGCAAAGAGTGAGCGTGGTGAGAAATTCGCTGAAGTTTACGAAGAAGTTAAAGCCTTATTCTCTGAAGAAGATTTAGAAGAAAAAGCAGAATTAATCAGCACGTACTTCAAGAAAACACAAAAAGAAGCAGTACGAAACCTGATCTTAGATCAAAATATTCGTCTTGACGGACGTAAGACTACAGAAATTCGTCCTATTTGGAGTGAAGTAGATTACTTGCCGTCTGTTCATGGATCCTCTATCTTTACACGTGGTGAAACGCAAGCGTTAGCAACGGTAACATTAGGTACATCGAGAGATGCGAATATTATTGATTTACCAAGTGAGCAAGGAGAAGAGCGTTTTTACTTACACTATAACTTCCCTCCATTCTCAACAGGTGAAGCAAAACCATTAAGAGGTACATCACGTAGAGAAGTAGGTCATGGTAACTTGGCACAACGTGCGTTGAAAAACATGATCCCTGCTGATTGTCCTTATACTATCCGTTTAGTGTCTGAAGTATTAGAGTCAAACGGTTCGTCTTCTATGGCAACAGTTTGTGCTGGTACATTAGCTTTAATGGATGCAGGTATCCAAATTACAAAACCAGTTTCTGGTATTGCTATGGGATTAATCTCAGATTCAAAAACAGGTCGTTGGGCTGTCTTGTCTGATATTTTAGGTGATGAAGATCACTTAGGAGATATGGACTTTAAAGTTACAGGTACAAAAGACGGTATCACAGCTTGTCAAATGGATATCAAAATTGATGGATTAGCTTATGAAATTATGGAACAAGCGTTGAAACAAGCGCTTGATGGACGTCTTCATATCCTAGGATTATTAGAAGAAACGATCGCTGTTCCAAATGCAACAGTTAAACCGAAAGCTCCAAAAATTGTTACAGTTACTATCCCTAAAGATTTTATCGGTGCAGTTATTGGACCTGGAGGTAAAAATATTCAAGCCCTTCAAGCAGATACAGGTACAACTATCGTGATTAACGAAGAAGGTGACTTTGGTGTAATCGAAGTATTAGGTACAGATGCAGCAGGTATGGACCGTGCATTAGCTTCTATTAGCAACACAATCTTCTCTCCAGTGGAAGGAGAAGTGTACAAAGTGAAAGTAGTAAAAATGCTTGACTTTGGCGCAGTAGTAGAATTTGTACCTGGAAAAGAAACCTTACTTCACGTGTCTGAATTCGATTGGAAACGCATCGAAAATCCAGCAGATGTATTGAAGATTGGCGATGAGTTAGAAGTGAAATACATGGGTGTTGATCCGAAAACGAAAAAACCAAAAGTTTCTAGAAAAGCATTAATGCCACGCCCTCCAAGAGAAAATAAACCAGAAGGTAACAACAAGCCAGAAGGTGCTCAAGGAGCAAAACGCGAAGAAAAAAAATAAGATAAAAAACACCTCAATTGAGGTGTTTTTTTTTGGTTTACGATTAGCTTTTCGCCGTTTACGGCAAATGTAATACCGAAAGTACGCATAGTATTAGTACAAGGTAAAATAGGTGGACTAAGAAAAAATGTTTTATTTTAGACAAACTAAACTGTCAACTGTTAACTAATCATCATGAATATAGGAATTATAGGGCTAGGAGGAGTAGGAGGATTTTATGGAGGCTTATTAGCGCACCATTTTGAAGGGGATGCCCAAGTGGCTATTCATTTTGTGGCTCGAGGAGCACATGGAGCTAAGATCAAAGGAGCTGGATTAACTGTACAATCCAAAGGGACTACGGTTGTTGGAAAACCTACACAAGTAGTAGAACGCATTCAGGATTTGGGTGAGATGGATGTTATCTTGCTTTGTACAAAGGAATACGATTTGGATGAGGTAATCGTTGACTTAAAAGCAATTGTGTCTAAAAACACCGTTATTTTGCCTTTATTGAATGGTGTTGAAGCATTCGAGAAGCTAGATCAGCGATTGGAAGCTGAAGTATGGCAGGGATGTACCTATATGGTTTCTCGTTTAAAAGAACCTGGGGTGATTGACAACCCCAGTGGGAGACAAAAAATTGTATTTGGACGAACAGAGGGAGTAACGGATCGCATGTTACAAGTAGATACGCTATTGAAAGTAGCTGGGATTCAGTCAATTTGTACGCAAGAGATTGCACGTGAAGTTTGGGAGAAGTATATTTTAGTTTCTTCCTCAGCGGTCGCTACCGCTTATTACAACTGCTCCTTTGGGGTAGTCATGCGCGATCACCCTACTGCTATTCACGCACTGGTTTCTGAAGCTGCGAGTATTGCAAAGGCAAAAGACATTGCAGTAGGGGCCGATGTTGTTGAAGTTGTCATGCAGCGCTTGCAAGCCATTCCCTTTGATTCTACCACCTCCATGCACAGTGATTTTATCAGTAATAAAGAAAAAACAGAGCTCGAAGTGATGGCGGGCTACTTAATCCGAGAAGGTGTGCGATTGCAAACTGACGTACAAACGTATCAAAAGATGTATGCTGTTTTAAAAGATAAGCAAGGAAAATATACCGTAGAATAAAAAGAGAAGCAGTGAGTACACTGCTTTTTTTATGCGAAAAAGAAAAGGAGGTAGACCAAAGTCCCCAATAGTAAAACAACGGGAATCAGCAGTTGTTTCCACCTTACTTTTTTCTTGTAGACAAGGACAAACCATGCCATGGGTAGGCCAAATAAAGTAGCAATAGAAGGAAGCCATACTAGTTCAAAAATAGCACCTACTACGCGATAGGTATAAATTCCGTTTTCCCCTACCTGCGAAAGAAGCATAAAGGTTATAACAGTTAAAACACTTCCCAAAGAAAGGAATTGTAAAAGTTGAGCGGTTTGTTTGGATGTATCCATTGTTTCGTTTTTGGTTCGCTAAAGATAATCTTTTTTGTCCTAGAAAAAGAAACGTTTTCAGAATAGACCAATTGATTATTAGCTAGTTATTAAAAGTCAAGTTTGGTCATGTCTAAAAAAATGCTTATATTTGCTATATCAGCTGTAAAGCGATTGTGAAAAATTGCTTTAAAATAGGCAGTATCGCAAAGAGAATCTCTCTCTTGCGTCTAGTAAGAACCCCTCTGGTTCTCCTATAACTAGGTGGTACAACGTACAACCTATCAAATCACTCCGCAGGAGTGTCTGTAAAGAATTTTTTTAGTGATTCTTTTTTTGATGAAATCGAAAATATCGTTTATTAATTAGCTCCATTTCACACGAAATTTAGGGGCCTAAAAATAGTATTATATAATGACTAATTTTAAAGTAGGAATTATTGGCGCAGGACCAAGTGGGCTTGCTATGTTAAGAGCTTTTGAATCAGAA
>JASLHL010000117.1 GCA_030152225.1 Flavobacterium sp.
GGTTCTATCAATAAAATATTTTCTACTCCTCCTAGCATCTCCGTTACTGGAGTTAAAACATTTGGATTTAGATGTACTGGATATACCACTAATTTGTCAGGGTGATTTAATGCAATTCGCTTTAAAGCCTTACAGATATTGACAAATCCTTCTCCGTGATTTTCTCTGCGATGTCCTGTGACTAAAATAACCTCTTTCTCGGTTCCTATGCGATCTTTTAATTGCGTAAAATCTTTTGTCTGATAGGTTTCTAATAACTCTAAACCATGTAATAAGGCGTCAATTACCGTATTTCCAGTAACTAAAATATCTTCTTCTTTTACTTTTTCATTCACGAGATTTTGCTTTGACAAGGCTGTTGGTGCAAAATGATAATCAGCTAAGACTCCAGTAATCCGGCGATTTACTTCTTCTGGAAAGGGGTGTTTTTTATCAAAAGTACGCAGTCCTGCCTCTACATGACAAAGCTTAATATTCGAATAAAAGGACGTTAATCCTGCAACCATAGAGGTTGTTGTATCGCCATGAACGAATACATAATCGGGGCAAAAATCATCAATTACCTTTTGAAATTCAAGAAGTATCTTAGCAGTAATGGATGTTAACGTTTGTTTGGGCTCCATGATTTGTAAGTTATAATCAGGTGTGATTTTAAAAAAATCCAAAACCTGATCTAACATCTCTTTGTGTTGCCCTGTAACACAAATTCTCTTATCAAACAAGGTAGCATTGTCATTGAAAGCGCGAATTAATGGAGCCATTTTAATCGCTTCAGGTCGTGTTCCAAATACCAATAAAACTTTTTTTTTCTCTTGAATCATACTATTTTTTTTATCCCAAAACACTGTACTTTGGTCGTTTCGCTTTGGTTGGATACTCCGCCGTTGTTATTGGGTTTACTTTTATTTTTATCTTGTTTTCTTTAAAAATCGCCAGGGCAAAATCATACCAGCTGCAAATCGTCTTTCCGCTATAATGATATAGTCCATAGGGTTGTGTCTGTAAGGAAGTCATTATATATTGACAAATCGAAACTGCATCTGTTGGGCAACCAATCTGATCATTGACTACGTTAAGCTCTGTTTTTGTTTCTGCCAACTTCAGCATGGTGTTGCGAAAATTATGTCCAAATTCAGAATACACCCAAGAAGTGCGAATGATATAATAGTTAACTACTAATGCTTGAATATATTGTTCGCCTTTTAATTTAGACGCGCCATATACGTTAATGGGATTGGGACTATCTGCTGTCGTATAAGGTGTTTGCTGTTGTCCATCAAACACAAAATCTGTAGACATATGAATCAATGTTGTATCATATATCAAACAAGCTTCCGCTAGATTCTTACATCCTTCCGCATTCACTTGATACGCTAGCTGTACTTCATCTTCTGCCTGATCTACCTTGGTATAGGCGGCAAAATTAATACAAACTGCTGGTTTATACTGCTCAAAAATAGCAAGGCAGTTGTCCGCCTTTGTAATATCGAGGATCTTACTAGACAAAAATACAAACTCATTCGTTTCAAATTGAGCGCTTATGGATTGTAAGGCTTGCCCCATTTGACCAGTTGCTCCTGTTACTAAAATGCGTTTCATAAAGGGTCTATTGAATTAAAACGAGGTAACACCGCATCTTTCTCTGAAACAATATACGGTTGATCTAATTCTGGCCAAGCGATGGCTAGCGTTGGATCATTATACAAAATCCCTCCTTCTGCTTCTTTTTCGTAATAATTATCGCATTTATACGCAAAAACAGCTGTTTCACTTAGCACTAAAAAGCCGTGAGCAAACCCTCGAGGAATAAACAATTGCTTCTGATCTATATCATTTAAAATCAAAGAAAAATACGAACCATAGGTCGGTGAGTTTTTTCGTATATCTACAATAACATCTAGGATTTCGCCCTGAATGACGCGAATGAGTTTTGCCTGTTGATAAGCTCCTTTTTGAAAATGTAACCCTCTCAACGTTCCTTTACGTGAATACGATTGATTATCTTGAACAAAATTGATCTTTAACCCTGTTTTTTCCTCAAAAAGAGCCTGGTTATAGCTTTCAAAAAAATAACCGCGACAATCTTGAAATACCTGAGGTTGTATGACAAAGCAATCCTCAAATGGTGTTGATTCAACTTTCATTTTTTATACTTTGGATTTATAATATCGCACAAAGTCAATACCCATTCCTACAACAAAAAACAAAAGCATACACTTCGCGATATTCTTTGCAATTTGCTTTTCGATTGTATCTACTTTTCTACCCATAAGAACCATATCCTGAGCAACATAATCCAAAACAAACAAAACTTCTTTGTTTTCTAACTGGGCTAATTGAATCTGATTTAAGCGAGAAATAACTTCTTTTTTCCTTGCTAACACAGTCAAATATTGCTTGCTTTCTCCTGTTTTATTCTCCAATAAAGCTACAGAAGAGAGCCCTTTTAACTCTTCTTCTAGGGCTTCTTTTTCTAAAGCAAGTGTTTGACTTTCTATCTGTTTACGTTGAGAAAAATAAGGATGCTGGTTAAAATGCTGCTGTAAATCGGAGATGAAAGTTTCTACATTGAAAGGTTGATCAAACTTAATTCGCATCAACTGATACGCATAATTTTTGCTAACTGCATAATTGTTTATCATCTCTCCAGCTGTTTCTTCTTTCGCGGCCAAGTGTTCATATATTTTCACATATAAGCTATCCTGGCTCAAAAACGAAAACACACTGGCCAATCCTTCAATTTTAACTTCTTTTATTTGAGTATACCCTAATTTATCTGAAAAATTGGCTTGAGCCAATTGATCTAAATAATCCATGCTATTATACTTAGGAGCCACAATAATCGCGTATTCTCCTCCTCCAGCACTTATTTCGGCTGTTTGGAGTAGGTGTTGATGACCTCGGTATTTGACATAACCTAACACTAACCCAAGTAGTAATCCCAATGCGAGATACATCCACTTTCCAACGATATATCTTATCGTTTTGTAGGCAAGAAAGCCAATCGTATCCAACAAAGATACAGTGGCTCTCTTTATATCAACTAAATCTATTTCATCAAACTCTTTCTCTTGCTTGTCTTGCTCCTTCATTTTAATTGCTCGTAAAAATTTGTTCTAATATTTTTATTGTAATCAAATAGGTGGGCTTCACTCCTGTTGTACCCAATCCACCAGAAGCTAATGTACTTCCTGTTTCTAAGGGATTATCCGAAGCGTAGTATGCATACCTCACTTTGACATCTGGATTGATGCTTTTGCGAATCTTAGACGCTGATTGAATGGCTTTTTGATAATGCGCACCTTCCATTTCCAGTCCGATTACGCCCCAAGTCGAATCGTGAAAGAACTTCAACAAATCTTTGTTTTGCAAGGAAGTACCCAATACAGTAACCATGGTTCCGCCAACTACGGGAATACCGTGGTTTTCAAACATATCTACGGTTAATTCATTGTCAAAAGGATAGTTATCCCCTGTTCCTTCATTGATATGAGCAAAAGGAATCATAATATCCCCTTTTCCTCCCTCTAAGATTCCCGCTTTTCCCATAATAGAAACGGATTCCACATTCAGTTGAATCTCTTTTTTATACGGTTTAAGCAATTCATCTATCGTTTCATAGGCTTGTTCTCCAAAAGCGTAGTCCATCACAATGATCACGGGATAATCACCTTCAAAATTCGCCTTGGCAAAGTTGGTTTGTTTGAAATCGATTTTTGCGGTATCGAAGATTTGCACATCAATATTAGTTCCCGAATCGTCTGACAAAAAGACCATGCCTTCTCTTTCAGCGCGTTCGCGAACCATATTGCGTAAGGCCTTGTTTTCAGGCTTACTCAACTCTTCATAGATTTCTACTTCTTCCGATACCTCTAGCTCTCCTTGCATCACAAAAGGAGCAAAAATAGAATTCATCACGCTGTGCATATTGGCGCTAATGATGTGAATCGGACGTTCTACAAGTCCTTTTTCAACCAATACATTCTTGATGCGGTCTGACCAAATTTCGCCGTAAATGTGATGGCCTAGTCGCTCGCGCAACAAAGGACTAAAAGTAATCGTTCGCTTGTCGTGTTCTACTTCTTCTTCAATAGCGAGTTTCCCTAACCAATAGATCACATCTAAAAATCGATCGGGATTTTCGGGAATAGCAAATTTTTCATACACGGTTACTACTTCCGCAAACGAACGTCCTAACACATTAGCTAAGTGCGAGATCGTTACTTCTTTTTCTTGTAATTCAAGTACTTCTGTTTGCTTGGCTGCTTTTTCAATTTTTTGCCAATCGCGCGTTACGCGTCCATCTTCCGCTATTAACACGCGGTTTTTGATTTTATGTGACTCGATAAAAATGAAAGTCAAATGCGTTAAAACATCATAAATGTCCGAACGTCCACGCGTAATTTCAATATTCATTTGCTCTTCGTCAATGCGATAGCAATTTCTTCTTCTTTTTGGCGGTACGATCGCTTGAAAATGGGAAAAGGAATAGCCTTCATCTGAGGTTAAATTGATGTATCTACATTCCTCTATACCAATAGGCAATCGTTCAATAACATAGAGTAATCCATCTAATTCTGCCTTTTCTTCTGCAATTGTACCATATATTTCTGGTCGCAATTCTAATAACGCTTCTCTGAGTGTATCTCCAGACACTCCCATGGGTTTGTAGAATCCTCTGTTAAACAAATGACGCATCGTAATATAAATGCGCTCAATCGCTGCAGATGATACCTGCGCTCTTGTTCTTGAAATATTTTTAATCTCTCTCATAGTCCTCATTTTTCTTTCTTGAATTCTAGTCTATTTTTAATTGATCTGCAATGCTTCTATCATTGCTTAATCTCGGCAATTTATTTTGTCCACCTAATTTCCCAATGCTCTTCATATAGGCTTGGAATCCTTCTTGTTGTACCGATCGAATCACGAGCGTACGCAATACTTTTCCAACGATTAAATCATCGTAATACACATTTTGCTTGCGCAAGGCCTGATCGATGCTCAAGGCAAACGCCTCCATATTTTCGGGTGCTTGTCCAAATTCGATAAACCATTCGTGATAGGGCAATCCTTCCGTGGGGTTAATTTGAGGCGCAACAGTAAATTCATTGACTTGGACGTCTGTCCCTTCCATCGCTTCTTGTAAAGCCGTTTCAACTTCCTTGCCAATCACGTGTTCGCCAAAGGCGGAAATGAAATGCTTAATTCGCCCTGAAACAACGATACGATGTGGTTTCAGATTGACAAATTGCACGGTATCTCCAATATTATATCCCCATAAGCCTGCATTTGTGGAAATTAAAAGTACATAATTAACCCCTATTTCTACTTCACCTATGGTATAACGCTTAGGATGATCTGAAAAGAACTCTTCTACTTTGATAAATTCATAAAAGATCCCTGCATTCAACAGCAGCAATAACCCTTTTTCTTTTTGTGAATCTTGGTAGGCAAAAAAGCCCTCTGATGCGGGAAACAGTTCAATTGACGGTACTCTTCTCCCAATTAGCTGTTCAAATTTGGCGCGATAGGGTTCAAAATTAACCCCGCCATAGATAAACAAATTAAACTGCTTAAAAATCTCCCCTACGCTTTTGCCTTCCCTATTTTTTAACCGTTCAAAATACATTTGAATCCAGCTGGGAATTCCCGATATCACGGTCATATTTTCATGCACCGTTTCTTCTACGATGGCGTCAACTTTAGTTTCCCAATCCTCAATGCAATTAGTTTCCCAACTGGGCAATCTGTTTTTTTGCAGATAAGCGGGTACATAATGCGCCACAATACCTGACAATCGCCCTAGATTAATTCCATTCACTTGTTCAAGAATAGGACTTCCTTGTAAGAAAATCATCTTGCCATCAACAAAATCAGCTATTCCCGTTTCGTGAATATAAGCTAAAATCGCATTTCGCGCTGCTTCAATATGGTAGGGCATGGACTCTTTGGTCAGGGGAATATACTTAGCGCCAGAGGTTGTTCCCGAAGTTTTAGCAAAGTATAAGGGTTTGCCTTTCCACAGCACATCTTCCTCTCCCTTTACTACGCGATCAACATAGGGTTTTAAGCCTTCGTAATCGCGAACAGGTACTTGCTGAGCAAAGGTCTGTGCATCTTGGATTAACTCAAAATGGTGATCTTTTCCAAAAGCAGTATGCTTCGCTTGTGCGACTAAAGCAGCCAAGACTTTTGCTTGGGTTTGCTCCGGATTTTTAAGCCATTTTTGCGTTTTTTTATGGATGATAGAAGCAAATAACTTTGCTCCAAAAGATTTTACAGACATATTGTGTTTATTCTAAATCGATAAATAATTGAGCATCTAAGGGATAATTGTCTTTCCACAATTCAAAGTGCATATAAGATTGACTAACCTTTCCCGTTGTACCCTCTTGGTTGTACAGTCCTAACACGTCTCCTGCTTGAACCGTTTCGTATTTACTCTTCGTCAACGAAGACAAGTGTTTGTAAATCGAGCTTAGCCCTTCTTCGTGTAAGACAATCACCGTATAGCCATCATTAATCGTCCAATCGACAAATATAACGGTACCCTTGGCAACTGCTTTGACTAAAGCGTTTTTTGTTGCTGCAAAATCAATACCAAAATGCGAAGATTTTGGATCGTATTTTCGCATGATTGTTCCTTCAATAGGCGAGAAAAGAACCATGGTTACTCTTGCTTCGGCATTGGTAAATAAGTTGTATTTATCTTCTCTTCTTACATAGTCGCGAAGTTCTATATCTTTTTCACTGGGTTGGGTATGTTCGATGGCGTGTAATGGCGTTTCCGTTTTTATCAAAGAATCTACGCTTGCTGCTGTTATTTCAACATCGCCTAACAACACCCGCTTCACGGCGGCAACATATTGCTCATTCTTTTTTATCTCTGATTCCAAGGAATCGACACGCAAAGCCAAATCCACCGATTTTTGCTTTAACTCCGAAGAGGAATAACCCGGTATATATTCTTTCAGCGGGGTAACGATCAACAAAATCACATTAGAAACGAGCAACAGAAAGACAATGGTTGTTATAGCCCCCACAACATTCAATAGATTTAGCTTAAACGAACTAATATCCTCAAACGTTCGATCGTTCACTACTACTACTCTATATTTATCAAGAAGTCTTTTCTTCCACTTTTTCCATTGAAGTCCTTTCTTAGACATAAGCTATTCGTTTTCCACACAAATATAAACATTAAAAAAATTGACTTCTTCTCTTTTTTGCTTTTATTCACATATTAAAAGGGTCATAATGTTAATATTACTGATCTAAAAGTTAAATAATAGAATCTTCCAATAAAGGGAATCAGTTTTTCTTCCTATATTTGTTTTTATTAAAATCTTCAAACAAAATAATATGAACTCATTACATATTTTTTTAGGAATGGTTGGACCATGGCAAATAATTATTATCGTTGCCTTAATTTTATTATTATTTGGTGGTAAGAAAATTCCGGAATTAATGAAAGGATTAGGGACAGGGATTAAGGAATTCAAGGATGCTACGAAGGACGAAAACAGTCAACCGACAACTAAGAAAGAACCTACAAAAGAAGACAATTCTAAATCAGAATAATCCATTTAGATCTCGATATTTACATGCGTTATACTTACAAGTATAACGCATTTTTTATGGTTGCTTGGAACATAAAAAAAGTGCCCGTTAAAACAGCGTTTAACAGGCACCTCACTTATAAAACATAATAAAAACACTACTTAACTTAACCTTATTTCTTTTTCAAATAACACGTATTTCCGTTTTCTTTAAATTTAAAAACAAAGACTATGCCAAAGTGTGTTCTTATTTTAAAAATTACAAGATCATCGAGAGTTGAATGCGTTTTTTTGCAGCATCTACATCGACCACTTTCACTTGAACATGTTGGTGTAATTTCACTACTTCATTCACGTCCGAAACAAATCCTTCTTTTAGTTGAGAGATGTGAACCAACCCACTTTCTTTGATTCCCACATCGACAAAGCACCCAAAATTGGTGATATTATTGACGATACCGGGCAATACTTGTCCAATTTTCAAATCGGACATTTGTTTTACCGTAGGATCAAATTCAAAGACTTTTGCTGCTTTACGCGGATCTAATCCTGGTTTTTCCAATTCTTTTAAAATATCCGTTAATGTTAAAACACCAATATCAGCGGTTTCATATTTTTTTAAATCAATTTGAGCAATGGCTTCTTTATTTGAAATTAAAGTATCTACGGTTACTTTTAAATCTTTAGCCATTTTCTCCACCACAGGATAGGCTTCTGGATGTACAGCTGAATCGTCCAAGGGATGTTCTGCATTTTTAATTCGGATAAATGCCGCCGCTTGCTGATAGGCCTTTTCTCCTAATCGCGGTACCTTTTTTAAGGTTGCACGAGACGTAAATGCCCCGTGTTCTGCACGATATTGTACGATGTTTTCCGCCATTTTCTCTCCTATTCCCGATACATAGCTCAACAAAGACTTACTTGCGGTATTGATGTTAATGCCTACTTTGTTTACGCACTTCATCACTACGGTATCCAACTCGCTTTTCAATAATGTTTGATCGACATCGTGTTGATATTGCCCAACGCCAATTGATTTGGGATCGATCTTTACCAATTCTGCTAAAGGATCTGCCAAGCGTCTTCCAATAGACACGGCTCCACGCACCGTTACATCGTAATTAGGAAACTCCTCTCGAGCTATTTTTGAAGCCGAATAGACCGAGGCTCCTGCTTCGTTAACCACAAAGACCTGAACAGGCTTATCAAAGGCTATTTTCTTGATAAAAAACTCGGTTTCCCTCGAGGCTGTACCGTTTCCTATGGCAATGGCTTCAATGCGATAAGAATTAACCATAGAACGCACTTTTTTCATCGCAATAGCGCTGTCTTTTTGTGGGGGATGTGGATAAATTGTCTCATTGTACAATAGATTGCCATTTTCATCTAAACACACAATTTTACAACCTGTTTTATAGCCTGGATCAATCGCTAAAATGCGCTTTTCTCCCAAAGGAGCCGCCAATAACAATTGCGCGAGATTATCGGAAAAAACGGCAATAGAGTTGCCATCTGCTTTGGCTTTAGCCTCACCCAATACTTCATTGGACAAGGCGGGTTCTAATAAGCGCTTATAACTATCCGCTACTGCCTTTTGTAAGTAGGTCGCAGCCTCTCCTTTGTTTTTTATAATTGTCTGCTCCATAAACTGAAGCACATCTTCTTTGTCAACAGCAATATTCATGCGGATATACCCCTCTTTTTCCGCACGTAAAATGGCTAATAATCGGTGAGCGGGAATCTTGTATAACGGCTCAGACCAATCGAAGTACTGTTCGAACTTCTGCGCGCCTTCCTCTTCTGCTTTCGCCTTGACCACTTTCGTAGCTACAACGGCTTCTCGTTGAAATTTTCTTCTCAACGCCTTGCGGATATACAGGTGTTCATTGATCCATTCGGCAATAATATCACAAGCTCCTTGAATGGCTTTGTTCTCATCTTCTACCTCCTTCGTGATGTATTTACTTGCAATGGCTTCAATATCTGTCGCATTTTGCGCCATAATTATTTTTGCCAAAGGCTCTAAACCAAGTGCTCTTGCTGTATCTGCCTTTGTTTTACGCGTTTTCTTATACGGCAAGTACAAATCCTCTATCTCAACTAAATCGAAGCTCTGCTCAATCTTAGTACGCAATTCATCTGTGAGCTTCCCTTGCTCTTCAATCGAGGCTAAAATAGATTCTTTGCGCTTGACAATACCCACGTAAAGATCGCGGTACTTCGCAATCTTTTCAATGGCCACCTCATCTAAATTTCCAGTTCTATCTTTTCTATAGCGAGCAATAAAGGGAATCGTACAAGCTTCATCTAACAAGCCTAACGTATTTTCAATACTTTTGGTAGAAGCGTCTACAGCTTGTTGAATAAAATGAATCAACGTCATAATATATTATTTTAAGAATAGCTAAAATACTACCTTTGTGCCAATAAATAAATGAGATGAAGTTTTTATTCTTTTACCTTTTTGCCATCAACTACATCACCTACTCTATGTTTAAGATAGACAAAGAGCGAGCGCAAAAACACAAGAATCGAATTTCAGAAAAGAATTTATTGACCCTTTGTTTCTTAGGGGGTAGTCCTGGCGGATGGTTAGCCATGCGACAGTTGCGCCACAAAACCGCTAAACAGAGTTTTAAATTGAAGTTTTACGCTGTATTTATTATACAGGTGGTTTTGTTTTTTGCGCTGTTTAAACGGTAAACAAAATAGCAAAGACAAAAAAGGCATTTACTTGCGTAAATACCTTTTCTTTATCTTCTAGTTTCTCTACTAAATCTTTCATCTGTAGAAATATTGGCCTTTATTCGCAACAAGAAACCTGTTTCTTCTTCAAACCTACCTGCTCTTTCTGCTTGAGAACGATGCGCTCTGGGTCTTTGTTTGTTAACTATATAAGCGTTTTTATTTCTCCTTTCAGCAATAAATCCAAACTGCATAAAATAAGCAATCGTCACCTTTAGCTGTTCTTCTGCTTCATTAATCCATTTTCGGGATTCATGATCACTTCTGCTTTTCAATTCAACAAAGGCGATACTATCCCCATAATTTAAAAGACCATCACACTGCTTAGCATCCTGTCCATTAGGTAAAGGTGGAATCAAACCACAGTGATCGATAGGGTAAAAAAAAACTTCTTCTTGATGTACATTGTGTACTGTTGCAATCCAAGTTTCTCCATTTTCTTCATCTAAATAAGCATACTCCTCATTATTCTCATTATCACACAAACCAAAGATTTCATGCTCAGAACTAAAACTGACTTCAAA
Source organism: Flavobacterium sp. (assembly GCA_030152225.1). GTDB lineage: Bacteria > Bacteroidota > Bacteroidia > Flavobacteriales > Flavobacteriaceae > Flavobacterium. The sequence goes on from JASLHL010000117.1 coordinate 10,829, forward strand.
ATCATCAAAACTATGCATCGCGGTTCTTATTTTCAATCTCCAACAAATCCATAAACAAGTCATTAAACTCTTCTAACTCTTTATTCAACCAATTCTCATCAGAAGGCATCCCTTGATAAGTTTCTAAGCGAGAGATACTCCCGTCTTTTTCACTTAATTCATATACGATCACATCCTCTTCACTCAATAAAGATTTCACTGGAACAATCTCAAAAACTTGCTGCAATTTTTCATCGCCCTCTTTAAATAAACGCGCAACTTGTTGTGCCTTTACTGCTAAAATGAGGTAGTTAATTAGATAAGGACTATGTGTGGTCAAAACCAGCTTATTCTTTGGTAAATCATTGACAAACTCCACCAAGCTATTGACTATTTTTCGCTGAGAAGTTGGATATAAATTTTGTTCGGGTTCTTCTACTATGTTGAAAAAATAAGAATAGATATATTTTTTTAAAATTTTACTTTGTACTTTATCTAATCGTTCTACAAGGGACGAATTCAGGATATTACGTACTAGAACTTCATTTATATTTACTTTATCATTTATTTCACTGGAAAAAATTTCTTTTTTAATCGCCTCATTTAATTCCTTTTCTAATTTCATTCTCTCATTTAAACTAAAATAATCACTATTTAAAAAGAAATTTAGATCTCTCTCACCTTGTACTTCTCTCACTAACTTAGAAAGATAAGACGAGACAATATATAAGGGTACTAATGCTTGAAAACCACTAGATGCGCTAGACAATTTTAGCTTATAATCCTCTTCTTTGATATATGATTTTTGTGTAAAACTGTCGTACTCAAATGCTACATTGTTGATAGGTAATAGACTCTTTTTTTCTACTTTGTCAACCGCTTTAAAAAATTCATCAGCAAAAGTATAGAGGGTACGAGGTAATCCTGTTAGAGTTCTAATGTTATCTACTGCACTAATGATATTTCGATCAGAGGGTACATACATAATTTTAGGGCTATCGAACACTCCCTTGTCTAATAGATTAATCTCTATCTTATTTTTACTCAAATGAAAATGCAATGCTTCCCCTTTATACTCAATTTCAGAATAAATTCCATTCTTATCAATAAGATAATCTGCTATATTTTGATAGTCTAAACGCGCTTTAAAATCTGCTATACTATAACCATCTTTTGAAACTTCTCCTTTGACAATAGCCTTTTCTAACCAAGAAAACGTTGAAATTAACTTGGCAATCGTGCTTTTTCCCGATCCTTGGTTTCCAATAAAAACAGTAACTTTTGCTACCTCCATCCATCCATCACCCTCCATTAAACCACCTCGAATGGGACCAAAATTCTTTACTTTTATTTGTGCCATAGCTTTCTAAAATAACATTCCTATAACAAATATACTACTTCTCCTTTTTATTCAACTATACATTCTCAGGTTAGATCTTCCTTTTAAACTATAAAAAAAGGCATTTACTTGCGTAAATACCTTTTCTTTATTTTTTATGTAGCTGTTATCTTACGAACAAGCAATTTTATTCACGCGATTAGCGTGTCTTCCCCCTTCAAAAGCGGTTGCTAAAAAAGTTTCTACCATGGCAACAGCTTGCTCAATCGAAGTAAAACGCGCAGGAATACTGATGACATTTGCATCATTGTGCAAACGCGCCAATTCGGCAATTTCTTTGGTCCAACACAACGCACAACGCACCCCTTGGTGTTTGTTTGCTGACATGGCAATTCCATTTCCACTTCCACAAATAACAATTCCGAAATCTACGCTTCCGTTTTCCACAGCTGTGGCTACTTGATGTCCAAAATCAGGATAATCTACAGAATCAAAACGATCTGTTCCATAGTTTGTTACCTCATATCCCTTGGCTTGTAAAAAATCGACAATGGCCTTTTTATACGCTGGCCCAGCATGATCATTTCCAATTGCTATTTTCATTTTTTTCGTTGTGTTTGTGTTCCCTACAAAGGTAAAACTTTTGCCTTTTATAATCCTAATTCTTCTACAGCTATTTGGCGCATTTCCACCTTTCTAACTTTTCCTGAAATCGTCATCGGAAAAGAAGAAACGAACTTCCAATACTTGGGAATGCGGTAATGGGCAATCTTCTGATCACAGAATTCGCGCATGCTCTCTCCTGTCGCGGTTTTTCCTTCTTTGAGGATGATCCATGCCATCACTTCTTCTCCGTACTTCTCACTTGGCACTCCAATTACCTGTACATCAGCTACATCAGGATGAGTATACAAGAAATCTTCAATCCATTTAGGTGAGATATTCTCTCCCCCACGAATGATCAAATCTTTTATTCGCCCTGTGATAGCAATGAACCCCTCCTCATCCATGGTCGCTAAATCTCCCGTATGCATCCATCGATTTTCATCGAGTACTTCCGCGGTTAAGGTGCGGTTATTCCAGTATTTCAACATGACAGAGTACCCACGCGTACACAACTCACCAGCTTCACCGCGCGGCACAATACCTCCCGTTTCAGGATCGACAATTTTTATCTCCAAGTGATCTTGCACGGTTCCGACTGTACTGACTTGTTTCTTAATATCAATACCTATATGGGTTTGTGTAGATACAGGTGAAGTTTCTGTCATGCCATAACAAATACTGATCTCATCCATATTCATTTCCGTTTTCACGCGTTTCATCACGTGTTCTGGACACAATGATCCCGCCATTACACCTGTGCGCAAGGACGATAAATCATACTGCTTAAAATTGGGCAATTGCAGTTCAGCAATAAACATCGTCGGCACGCCATAAAGGGAAGTACACTTCTCTCTTTCTACCACTTCCAACGTTTTTGCAGGATCAAAACTATCATTGGGAATAACAATGGTTGCGCCATGGGACGTACAACACAAGTTGCCAATCACCATACCAAAACAGTGGTAAAAAGGCACGGGAATACACACGCGATCCTCAGCAGTATATTTCAATCGTACGCCAATAAAATATCCGTTGTTTAGGATATTGTGATGCGTTAGCGTCACTCCTTTAGGGAACCCCGTTGTTCCTGATGTATATTGAATATTAACGGCTTCGCCAAACTGAACCGATGCTTCTAGTTCGGCCAATACGGCTGCATCGATTTCCTTGCCTTGAGCCACAAAATTATCCCATTCTTCCCCGAGAAAAACAACTTCCTGTAGGGATGGACAATCTTCGCGCACCATGGAAATCATCTTTCGATAATCACTCGTTCGATAAGACTCCGCCGAGATGATGGCTTTTATTTCGGACTGATTTACCGCAAACTCTAATTCGTGTGCACGGTAGGCTGGATTCAAGTTGACCAATATCACCCCAATTCGCGCCGTTGCATATTGTAAGAGCACCCACTCATAACAATTGGGTGCCCAAATCCCTACGCGATCTCCTTTTTCAATCTGCAAAGCCAAAAGCGCTCGAGCCACTTGCCCTGTCTGTTGATAAAACTCGCGATAGGTTGCTCTATACGCTTGATGCGCACTGATTAAGGCTTCGTTATCTGGATATAATGCTGTTATTTTTCTTAAATTTTCTCCTATTGTTTCTCCTAACAACGGAATACTAGAGGCGCCATGCACATAGGATATTGCTTTCATTCTTCGTTTTCGTTTTTTATTGGTTGGTTTTCTAATGTACAAAAAAAAAGGAAAGGTTTTCCCCCTTTACAATTATCTTCTCGCAACTAACAAGATCTTTGTTGTAAAATAATCCCAACCCTAAGCCTGTTTATTTCACAAACCACCACCCCACACTTCACCCAAAATCCTACCAGTATCCTTTGAGTATCCTTTGAGTATGCTTCGAGTATTCTTCGAGTATCCTTCGACAAAACCTTAGATTATCCATATAAACTCGAAGCATTCTTGAAGTTTTGTCGAAGCACGTACTGCTCAAACCTAACCAAAAACCAAACCAAAGGGAAAGAATTATCCCTGATTTAATTCTCAAAATCAAGTCCTCAGTATAGAAAAAAGAAATAAATGCCGTCTAAATGAGAAAAAAGAAATACTTTTGACCTCAGTTTTCCGAATGAATTACACTTTTGAAGGAATAAAACCAAGTAGAAATCGATTGAAAAGACTTAGACCTCGACCGATTCTTCTTGTTTCCTTTACCAAAAAATGAAAAACTATAGGTTGATATAGTTGAGATTAGCACACTTTTTAGTCCTTGTAATTCACAATAATAACACAAAAAATAGCCTTTTATTCCATAGAATAAAGAGTATTTCGTACATTTAAACAACTTTCCATGCCCCTTTAGGGTGGAAAAAAAACAAAAAAATGGCAAAAAAAATTAGACATAAAAAGAAAAAACAATTTGATTTTTCGAATAAGATTTTAAAATTTTTAGGGAAGAATCCCAGTAAATCTTTTAACTATAAACAAGTAGCTGCCCAATTAGAAGTAGTAGATACTCAAGGCAGAAACGAAATTATTAAAGAACTTAAATTCTTACTTTCCAAAACGTTAATCGAAGAAGTAGAGGTTGGGAAATTCCGATTTGTTCCAAAAGCAAATTACGTAGAAGGACACATCGATATGACGAGTCGAAAAACGGCGTATTTGGTGAGTGAGGAACTAGAAGAGGATGTTTTCATCCCGACCAACAACCTAAACAAAGCCCTAGATGGGGATTTGGTTAAGGCTTACATCTACAACAAGCGCAAAGGTCGAAAACCAGAAGCTGAGGTTGTTGAGGTATTAGAGCGTCACCGTACGCAATTTGTTGGGGTGATTGAGATCCAGAAAAACTTTGCTTTTGTGACCACAGCCGATGCAAAGATGTATACGGATATTTTTATTCCCAAAGACAAATTCTTAGATGCACAACCTGGAGATGTTGTTTTGGTTGATTTAGAAGATTGGCCAGAGAAAGCAGATAGTCCTTTTGGAAAGGTAGTCAAAGTATTGGGTAAACAAGGAGAGCACAACACGGAAATCCACGCTATTTTAGCTGAATATGGACTTCCTAGTGAATTTCCAAAAGAAGTAGAAGAGTTTGCAAACAAACTCGATACGTCTATTCAGGAAGAAGAAGTAGCCAAACGCCGTGATATGCGTGAGGTATTGACTTTTACGATTGACCCAAAAGACGCCAAAGATTTTGACGATGCTTTATCTTTCCAAACCTTAGAGAACGGAAACCATGAAATTGGAGTTCACATTGCCGATGTATCCCACTACGTACAAGAAGGAACGATTTTAGATGATGAAGCGTATCACCGCGCAACTTCTGTGTATTTAGTGGATCGTACTGTTCCCATGCTACCCGAAGTATTATCCAATTTCGCTTGTTCCCTTCGTCCACATGAGGATAAATATACCTTCTCAGCCGTGTTCGAAATGAATCCAAAAGGCGAGTTAGTAAACGCTTGGTTTGGTCGTACGGTAACGCATTCTGATCAACGTATGGCCTATGAAGAGGCGCAATACATTATCGAAACGCAAGACCGCACCATTCCAGAAGCTATTTCTATAACTGGAGAAGCACAAGAAGTAAGTGAAGAAGTCGCTCATGCCGTACTAACGCTAAATCGCTTGGCCATTATCTTGCGTCAAAAACGAATGAAAGCTGGAGCGATTTCTTTTGATAAGGTAGAGGTAAAATTCAACTTGAACAGTGAAAGTGAGCCTGTCGGCGTTTTCTTTAAAGAAGCAAAAGAAGCCAACCACTTGATTGAAGAATTCATGCTTTTGGCGAATCGAAAAGTATCAGAATTTATTGGTAAACAGAAGAAAACCTTTGTGTATCGTATTCACGATGAACCCGATCAAGATAAATTATTTGGGTTGCAAGCCGTTATTTCGAGATTTGGTCATTCCTTGAATTTCAAATCCAGAGATACGATTTCCAAATCCTTAAATGAATTACTGAAAAATGTACAGGGTAAAAAAGAACAAAACTTAGTCGATACGCTAGCGATTCGAAGCATGAGTAAAGCGAGCTATTCCACACAGAATATCGGGCACTACGGTTTAGCTTTTGATTACTACTCTCACTTTACATCGCCTATTCGACGTTATCCAGACGTTATGGCGCACCGTTTGTTGGAATTCTATTTACACGGTGGAAATTCAGCGAATGCAGAGGAATACGAGACGAAATGCAAGCACTGTTCAGCGATGGAAAGCCTAGCAGCAAACGCTGAACGCGATAGCATTAAATACATGCAAGTGAAGTATATGCAAGACCAAAAAGACAAGTCTTTCGTTGGTGTTATTTCTGGTGTGACGGAATGGGGAATTTATGTGGAAATCATCGAAAACAAATGCGAAGGCATGGTGCGCATACGCGAAATTAAAGAAGATTACTACGTCTATGACGAAAAACAATATGCTTTACTTGGACAAGCTACAAATAACACACTTCAATTGGGTGATACGGTGGTTGTTTCAGTTAAAAATGCAGATTTGGTTAAGAAACAATTGGACTTTAATTACATACAAAAACTAAGCTAAGATGAAAAAAATTGCTGTATTATTTATTGCATTATGCGGAACCTTTGGTTTTGCTCAAGATGTCAAAGAAGTAGGGGAGTTTACTAGTGTAAATGTTTTTGACAAAATAGAACTGACGTTGATTCCGGCCAAAGAAACTAAAATGGAAGTTTCTGGAAGTAATACCAATGAGGTGACCTTTGTAAACAAAAATGGATACTTGAAAATCAAAATGAATTTCAGCAACAGTTTTCAAGGAAGTAATACCAAGGTAAAACTGTACTACAAAGCCCTTGAAGAGATCATAGCTGAAGAAGGAGCTAGTATTGAAAGCAACGACGTAGTTCAAGCAACAAACTTGCGAATTCACAGCAAAACGGGTGCTTCTGTTGATTTAAAAGTAAAGGCAGAAAAACTGATTGTACGCAGCTATACGGGTGGAACGATTACCTTAACGGGAAAAACGACTACACAAGATATTTTAGCCAATGCGGGCGCAACAGTTTACAATGAAAAACTAGTCAGTAAACAGACTGAAGTGACCGTAAATGCTGGTGGTATTGCCAAAGTCAATGCAACGGATTTAGTAGACGCTAAAACTAGAGCTGGTGGAGAAATCATCATCTTTGGAGGCCCGAAACAAATCAATGAAAAAGTGGTCATGGGCGGAAGTATCAAAAAGGAGGAATAAAAGTATTTATTTTTTTCTTATTCAATTGTCATAAAAAGCTGTACCTTGCAGTAGGTAATAAACATAGGTGCCAATATATAAACTATATTGGCATTTTTAATTGTGGTAAATGATCGATGACTTACTTACAGGGGTGACCTTAGGTTTTTTCCTAAGCTTCATGATTGGTCCTGTATTTTTTATTCTTATTGAGACGAGTATTACAAGGGGAATTCGAGCAGCTCTCGCTTTTGATATGGGCGTAATTCTCGCAGATGCTCTATTTTTCTCCATTGCCTTTTTTAGTAGCTTTCGCTTGATTAATTCGATTAAAGACGAACCCGCTCTATTTATATTTGGAGGATTATTGATGTTGACCTATGGGATTATTTCCTTTGTCAAGCTCAAAAAAGTACAAGTTCACACGATCCAAATTGCTCCACCCAACTTAAAAAGAGAATATTTGAACCTCTTTGTCAAGGGCTTTCTACTCAACTTTATTAATGTAGGAGTTTTGGGCTTTTGGCTGGCAATTATCATCACATTAGGCCCTAAGATGGACATGGATACCGAACGCATGTTTTTGTTCTTCTTATTCGCTATTGCCGCCTATTTTGTAACAGATGTATTCAAAATTCTCCTAGCTAAACAACTGCGCAAGAAGTTAACAGCCGAGAACATTTTAAAAGTAAAGAAAATCAGCAGTGTATTATTAATGATATTTGGACTGGTAATCATGGTAAAAGCCTTTATTCCCACCTCCGATCAAGAATTAAACTTGCCAATCCCTCGATTGGAACGAAAGTAAAAAAGGATAGCTTCGCTATCCTTTTTTACTTTATAGTGATACGTAAACTGTAAGTGGTGAATGGTGAGTGGTGAGTAGTGAATGGTAAGAAGTGAATGGTAAGAAGTGAATGGTGAATGTAAACTAAACAAAAAAAGCCCTAACTTTCGTTAGAGCTTTTAGTAAGTCGGGGTGGCAGGATTCGAACCTGCGACCTCCTGGTCCCAAACCAGGCGCGATGACCGGGCTACGCTACACCCCGCTTTCGGTATCGTGAGTGCAAATATACGG
>JASLHL010000158.1 GCA_030152225.1 Flavobacterium sp.
TATCCGCAGTCAAAACCAGTAAGCTCTTCTGAATAGAATCTGATGAAATGCGGTTGTAGTATAGCGCTTTTTCAGGTGATGGTCCTTGATTGACCACCGTCTGTGGTGATTGGCATTGAAATAAACCCAAAGCGAATAGGCTGATGGAGGATAGTAGTATATACTTTTTCATGAGATAGGCATTAAGCGTACAACAAGTGATACGAATGAGCCAAAAATACTAATAATTTTCCGTTGTATACGCGTATTTTTTTTACTGTTAAGGTTTAAAAGACCTCTTGCGGTTGTCTTTTTTGTTAGTTGTGTTATATTTGTTGAAAACAAAGCGAAAACATGACTAAAGTAGTTTTTATTACAGGCGGATCATCGGGGATAGGAAAATCAATTGGTACTTTTTTACACGAAAAAGGCTTTAAAGTATATGGAACGAGTAGAAACCCAGAACGCGTGACTGCTTCTGTATTTCCCTTGGTACAACTAGATGTACGCGATGAAGCGAGTATCGCACAAGCTATTCAAACCGTCGTTGCTCAAGAAGGGCGTTTGGATATTCTGATCAACAATGCCGGAGTAGGAATTACGGGAGCAATTGAGGAAGTACCTACTTCTGAAATTGTCAATAATTTCCAAACCAATGTATTTGGACCCATTGCTGTGATAAAAGCTGCTTTGCCTATTATGCGCAAGCAAAAGAAAGGATTGATTATCAATGTTACCTCTATTGCGGGCTATATGGGATTGCCCTTTCGTGGCTACTATTCATCGTCTAAAGGAGCCTTGGAGTTGATCACAGAATCCTTGCGTATGGAAGTAAAACCCTTTGGTGTTGAGGTGACCAATGTGGCGCCTGGTGATTTTGCGACTAATATTGCTGCAGGCCGCTATCACGCACCTGTTATTGAAGCATCACCCTATGAAGAAATTTACAAAATGTCGTTGGATATGATGAATGAACATGTAGATAGTGGAGGAGACCCTATCGAAATGGCAGAGGCAATCTATAAGATTATTCAAACCCCAAAACCCAAAGTGCGCTATGTCGTTGGAGCACCCATGCAGAAATTTTCACTATTTCTCAAAAAGATTCTACCAGGAAAGATGTATGAAAAACTCCTGATGAATCACTATAAAATTAAAGGCTAAAAAAGAAAGGATAGGAATGCAATAAAAGGGAATTAATATTGTATTTTTGACACACAACATAACAGGAATTTTTAAGTTTTAAATTTATGAAGTTTTTTATTGACACGGCTAACTTAGATCAAATTAAGGAAGCTGAAGCACTAGGAGTATTAGACGGAGTGACTACGAATCCTTCGCTAATGGCTAAAGAAGGCATTACAGGTGCAGCAAACATCTTAAACCACTACAAAGCTATTTGCGATATCGTAGAAGGAGATGTGAGTGCTGAAGTAATTGCTATTGATTACGACGGAATGATTAAAGAAGGAGAAGAACTTGCTGCTTTACATCCGCAAATCGTTGTAAAATTACCAATGACGAAAGAAGGCGTAAAAGCGTGTAAATACTTTTCATCAAAAGGTATTAGAACAAACGTAACTTTGGTTTTTTCTGCAGGACAAGCTTTGTTAGCAGCAAAAGCAGGAGCTACCTATGTTTCTCCTTTTATTGGTCGTTTGGATGATATTTCAACAGATGGATTAGTACTGATTGAAGAAATTCGCCAGATCTATGACAACTACGGATATGAAACACAAATTTTAGCGGCTTCTGTTCGCCATACGATGCATATCGTTAATTGCGCAAAAATCGGTGCTGATGTAATGACTGGACCTTTATCTGCTATTTTAGGATTGTTGAAACATCCTTTAACAGATAATGGATTAGCTCAATTCTTAGCGGATTACGCAAAAGGTAATCAATAACCTTTCCAATACAAAACTTATTTACAAACATACAAACTAAAAAAAACCAACCTTTTTAAGGTTGGTTTTTTTTATTGGTGAGGAGAAATGAGAGATGGAAGATGAGTGGGGTGATCGTTCATCATCACGCATAACCCAATGCTTACTTTTTAGTTAAGAATAAAAAACCAATAAGAATAAAGCCAATCCCTGTAATAAGAGGAGGCTGCATACTCGCTTTAATTCCTAGGAAAATCATGTATATTCCCAATAAAATGACGATAATAGCTATAATTCGTTGTATCATAGTTTTTTGTTTTTTTGTTGGTTGTTATTTATCTCACTTAGTTTATATTTTATTTTGGTGTTCAATGAATATATCTCACTGATTTTATATTGGTTTTCGTGTTCGATGAATCTACGCTACGATTTGCTCTTTGTTCTTTGTTCTTTGTTCTTTACAAGCGTATGTTATTATCAACTAGATGTAATGAACCAAAAGCCAAAAGCCGAATAGCATTTTTTTGTTTTGGTGTTCAATGAATATATCTCACTGATTTTATATTGGTTTTCGTGTTCGATGAATCTCAGCTACGCTACGATTTGCTCTTTGCTCTTTGCTCTTTGCTCTTTGTTCTTTACAAGTGTATGTTACTATCAACTAGATGTAATGAACCAAAAGCCAAAAGCCGAAAAACAGTTTTTTGTTAGTTACTCATGCTATTTTTCTTATTTAGAAGATGCATACTCATCATCACATCAACTAAACCGTTAACCGATTACTGTAAACCATTAAGATATAAAAGTTAAGAATACATTCAAAATCAGTGCATTGATGATATCAATAAAGAAAGCTCCCACTAAAGGAATAATTAAGAAGGCCTTGTAAGAGGGACCAAATCGATTTGTAACGGCTTGAATATTTGCCACAGCAGTTGCTGTAGCACCTAATCCGAAGCCACAATGTCCTGCACTTAATACAATTGCATCGTAATCTTTGCCCATCCAACGATAGGTAATATAAGCAGCAAAGAAGAGCATTAAGGCAACTTGAATTATTAAAATCAATAAAATAGGCAAAGCAAGATCGACGATAAGCCATAGTTTTAGCGACATCAAAGCACAAGCTAAGAAGATCGATAAACCTGTATTGCCAACGACATCAATGTTTCTGCTGTGAACTTTGTATTTGAAAAGATGCGTCAAACTATTTCGAATAATGAGTCCGACAAATAAGCACCAAACAAATGTGGGTAGTTTGAATGAATACTGTGCATTCCAATCAGCCAACCATTGACCGATTACCAAACAAATAGCTAACATGGTGATGGTGTGCATCATAGAGGTATAGCTAATAGGAGAGAAGTTTTTAGACTTTGTAATATCTTGTTCCTCTTCTTGTTTTTCGACGGTATCAGGATCAACCTCTTTGTACTTATTTTTTTTCAGTAGGCGATAGGCTAAAGGACCTCCGATTGATCCTCCAAAAATCAACCCGAAGGTAGCACAAGCCATGCCAATTTCTTTTGCACCTAGTAGTGGATTGCCGCTAACGGCAAAATCATCAGCCCAAGCACCTGCTGTTCCATGTCCACCTGTTAAAGTGATGGATCCTGCAATCAAACCAAAGCGCAAATCAAGACTGAGTATTTTGGCTAAAAGTACCCCTAAACTGTTTTGACAAATAATGAATAAGGCTGCAATAAGAAGAAAAATAATCAGGGATTTACCCCCTTGAAGGAGTTTAGAGAAATCTGCATTCAATCCAATAGAGGAGAAGAAAACCAGCATCATACTCTGCTGAATAGCTTCATTGAAGGTGAAATCCGTACCTAAAAAAGAATGTGCACCCCAAGTAAATAAGGCAATTAAGAAACCGCCAACTACGGGTTCAGGGATGTTGTATTTCTGTAGCCAGTTGACTTTTGATACAATAAAATGGCCCAGTAAAAGGACCAAACACGCTAACATTAAGGTTTCGTAGATTCCAAAATCCATATTGAGTATATTTAAGTTTTTTCCTCCTGTTTACAAGGGAAACAGGGCGACTTGAAGCACAAATATAAGTAAAGATCAAGTGATTTGGTACTGTCAAAAAAGCTTTTTTATTGTTTTTTGAGTATTATGAAAGTTAAACTGTGAAAATATTGGATTATTTTATTTTATTCGCGAATTGTATTGGTTTTATTGTAATAAAAAAAATGAGGTAAAACTTTTTTGTAGTCTGTGTGAAATATCTATTTTTGCATATGCAACACAATGTACTTATTTTAGATTTTGGTTCGCAATACACACAGTTAATTGCGAGAAGGGTTCGAGAATTAAATATATTCTGCGAGATCCTGCCTTATAATGGTTTACCCGAGGATTTATCAGCGTATAATGCGGTAATTTTATCAGGAAGTCCTTATTCTGTTCGTTCACAGGAAGCTTTACATCCAGACCTTGCTCAGATTAAAGGTAAATTACCTTTATTAGCAGTGTGTTATGGTGCACAGTATTTAGCGCATTTCTTTGGTGGTGAAGTAGCTCCTTCGGATACACGTGAATATGGAAGAGCAAATCTTGCTTTTATTGCTGAGGATCCTTTCTTAAAAGATATTCCACAAAACAGTCAAGTTTGGATGAGCCACAGTGATACGATTAAAGTATTACCTACCAATGCAGTTTTATTGGCAAGTACTGCGGATGTTACCAATGCGGCTTATAAAATTGAAGGTGAGCAAACATATGCGATTCAATTCCACCCAGAAGTGTACCATTCAACTGATGGTGCTCAATTATTGAAAAACTTCCTAGTTGACATCGCTGGTGTAAAACAAGATTTTACGCCTGCATCATTTGTCGATGAAACAATTGCAGATTTACGTGCAAAAGTAGGAGATGAAAAAGTAGTTTTAGCTCTTTCAGGAGGTGTTGACTCTACGGTTGCAGCTGTTTTATTGAGTAAAGCAATTGGAGCTAACCTACACTGTATTTTTGTGAACAATGGATTATTGCGCAAAAATGAATTTGAAAACGTTTTGAACCAATACCACGGAATGGGATTGAACGTGAAAGGTGTAGATGCTTCTGACCGATTTTTATCTGAGTTAGCAGGCGTTGAA
>JASLHL010000181.1 GCA_030152225.1 Flavobacterium sp.
CAATCAAGTAAAAGCAGCCTTAGCAGCAGATAAAGGCTATATGTTTGCTAAAAGCTTAATTGAAAATTACCAAACCAACATCTTGCCGAAATACGAAGCCTTAGATTTAGAGATCAAAGCCCTACAACGCACCTATATGAAAGCGCAATTAGAACTTTATCCAGATGCTCGAATTTTCCCTGATGCAAATAGCACACTACGTGTTACCTATGGTAAAGTAGATGGTTACGCACCTAAAGATGCTGTTTACTACCAACCAGTAACTCATTTAGAGGGAATTATGGAAAAATATGTACCTGGAGATTATGAGTTTGATGTTCCTGCTAAGCTAATTGAGCTATACAATGCAAAAGATTACGGTGTATATGCAGAAGATGGTTTACTACCAGTCAACTTCATTGCAACCAACCATACTACTGGTGGAAACTCTGGAAGTCCAGCAATTGATGCACATGGAAACCTAATCGGACTAAATTTTGACCGTGTATGGGAAGGAACCATGAGTGATATCTACTACGATCCTGCAATTTGCCGAAATATTATGGTAGATGCTCGCTATATTTTATTCCTTATTGACAAGTTTGCAGATGCAAAACACTTAATAAATGAGATGAAATTGGTAAATCCGAAAAAAGACAAAAAATAACATTCTGATTTACAGTGTTTTATAAATTATTTTTTTATATAAAAATATTTTACAAAAACAAATTAATGAATGAAATATTTTCTATATTTGTATCGAATTAATAATTAACTTTTATAACTTTAGTAAAATGAAAAAAATCGCATTAAGCATTGCTTTAGTAGCTATGATGGGTGTATCTTTTGTTTCTTGTAAAGACACTGCAAAAGAACCAGCTCAAGAAGAAGTAACAACAGAAGAAGTAGCAGCTCCTGCAGAGGAAGTTGTAACTGAAGAAGTTGTAACTGAAGAGGCTCCAGCTACTGAAGAAGCTCCAGCTACAGAAGAAGCTCCAGCTACAGAAGAAGTTGCTAAATAATTTTAGCTAGCAATAAAAAAAGCTCCCACAAGGTGGGAGCTTTTCTTTTTTATACTCGTTTCAATTGATTTAATTCTAGTAATTCTTCCATAATCATTCTTTCATTTGATAAACGCGGTACCTTATGTTGTCCCCCTAATTTATCGCTCTCTTTTAACCAATCATAAAATAATCCTTGACGTGCTTGGTGTAAAACCAAAGGATTTAATGTCATATTATTATATCGCTTCGCTTCGTAATCGGAATTCACTTCCTGAACGCACTGATCCAAAACCTCAGCAAACTTTGCTAAATCTTCTGGTGCTTTTGTAAATTCAATGATCCATTCATGGGCGCCTTTTTCTCTGTCTACCATAAAAATAGGAGCTACCGTATATTCTGCAATTTCTACATGGAACAATGCACATGCTTTAGCCAACGCTCGATCTGTATTTTCAACCATTAACTCCTCACCAAAAACATTAATATGGTGCTTCGTTCGACCCGTAATCTTAATTCGATACGGCAATAAACTAGTAAATCGAACTGTATCGCCAATTAAATAACGCACTAAACCGGCATTGGTAGTAATGAGCATGGCGTAGTTCTTCCCTACCTCAACGTCGCGTAGCGAAACAATTTTCTGTGCGCTTGTTCCAAAGGTCTCCATGGGAATAAACTCATAGAAAATACCATAATCCAACATCAACAAGAGTTCATTACATCCATTTTGATCCTGAATGGCAAAAAAGCCTTCTGATGCATTGTAAATTTCATAGTATTTAAAATCCGCACTCGGCAATAATTTGTGGTACTGATCTTTATAGGGTTCAAAACTAACTCCTCCGTGAAAATACACCTCAGCATTAGGCCAAAGATCCAGCAAACTCCCTTTTCCCGTTTCTTGCATAATTTTGTTGAACAAGACCAACATCCACGAAGGGACTCCCATAAAACTAGTTACGTTTTCATCGCGTACTTCTTTAATAATCGCGTTCATCTTGGTTTCCCATTCTGACATTAACGAGGTTTTATTGGATGGTGTACTGCTAAATTCAGCCCAAAAAGGCATATTATCAATAAGAATTGCCGATAAATCCCCAAAGACCGTATTGTTATCCTCATAGAGCTGTTTGCTTCCCCCTAAGCGAAGACCTTTTCCCGTAAATAGCTGTGAGTTTTCATTGTTGTTCAAATACAAACAAAGTAAATCCTTAGCTGCTTTATAATGGCAATTCTCTAATGCTTCATTACTAACAGGGATAAACTTACTCTTTGCGTTTGTTGTTCCACTAGATTTGGCAAACCAACGGATTGGTTCAGACCAAAAAATATTGTTCTCCCCTCTTCTTGCTCGTTCAATATAAGGTTCAAATGCTTCATACGTGTATATGGGTACGCGTTCTGCAAATGCTTCATAACTTTTAATACTAGCATAATCATACTGCTTTCCTAATAATGTTTTCTCATTTGCTTTAATCAAGCTTAAAAACACATCGTTTTGTACCTCATTGGGGTATTTTCGAAATAAATCTATTTGATGAATTCTCTTCTTAAGAATCCATGAAGCAATAGAATTAACAATTGTCAGCGCCATATATACATTATTAATAAGGGAACTACCTTTTCCTTGTAAAAAGAGAATCTAAACAATAAAAATTGTTTTTGTACTTTTACTCCTTACCCAAAAATAACAATTTTATTTATGCTATACGAAGGAGTTTTAAACAAAATGCAAACGGAATGGAGTAGCCCAATTGAATACTATTTGGTCTTTCAAAATAACTTCATCAACTTAAATCAAGTATTGGATCGTCAAGTCTCAATTACATTTGTTGATTACGAATGTTTAAATTGTGGAGGACACAAAAAAATATTCCGTCAAGGCTTTTGTTATGACTGTTTTTACGCAAGTCCAGCTGTTGGAGATTGGATTATGCGTCCCGAATTGAGTACGGCTCATTTAGGGATTGCCGATCGTGATTTAGAGTATGAAAGTAAAGTTCAATTGCAACCGCATATTGTGTATCTAGCTGCAGCAAGTGATGTGAAAGTTGGTGTAACACGTAAAACACAGGTACCAACCCGTTGGATAGACCAAGGAGCTTCGAGCGCTATTCCCATTGTAGAAGTACCCAATCGATACTTGGCCGGAATTACAGAAGTAGCACTAAAAGACCTCTTTACCGATAAGACCAACTGGCGCAAAATGTTGCAAAATGATATCATTCACACCGATCTAGTAGAAATCAGAAATACATTGGTTTCCAAATTACCCGAAGAAGTACAAGCCTACTTTGCTTCAACAACGGCAGATCTATGGGAGTTAAATTATCCCGTTTTAGCATTTCCTACAAAAATAAAAAGCTTAAACCTAGATAAAACCCCATCCTATCAAGGGGTATTAAAAGGGATTAAAGGACAATATTTACTATTTGAAGATGATACAGTCTTTAATATTAGAACTTATGAAGGCTATGTGGTTCAAATTGATATAGCATAAAATAGAGGCTGTCTAAAAGCCTAAAAAACAAACCCCAGCTAAAAAAGGCGGGGTTTGTTCCTTGTTTGCACTTAAAAATAATTACCTTCAAGGTGCACTTAAACAAGAAGAAAGACAACTATAAAGTTCAAATCTGAACATTTAAAATCGCCACGTCTATTTCCTGAAGATCGTTTGGCTAAAATTCCTTTAGACCCTCTTTCATTTTTCCCTAGCTTTGCACGTTACATGCTTCTTACTTTTTTAAGCGTCAAACCTCGTAGCTAGCTTTCCTATTCCGCTGGAAACAAAACTAAAAAAGTAGAAAAACAAGGACAATCTCCTTCCGTTTCCTTCTCTTTATGAGCTAAATAAAGCATTTTTTTACTTTCTTTTTTAAATTAAAAGCCTTAATCAATTGAATTTCAATCCATTGTCATGGATTAGTGAAGTGCTTGTAAAGGGTTTGTAAAGGGTAAGTTAATACCAGCAAGGGTTTTAGGCCTTTTTACCAATGTTTCCCCTTACAATCCCCTTACTATCCCCTTACTATCCCCTTTGTAGAATAAAACTTTTTTTCACAGCCATTCCTCTATGTAACAAGTCTACTAAAACACTAGTAGCGCATGCATGTGTCCCTGTATAGCTATCCTTATGATCTCTTAAATTTGAGGTAAAACAGCTTCAGCACTCCGGTCATCTGTTCCTGATTCATCCTTCGGATATCCTACACCTACTTGACTCGGTTTACCCTAAGAAGATGAGAACTGGTCGAAATTGAATTTGGGCGAATACCTCTTGCGCCTAATCTAAGAAAACGTATGAAGAATAGGTCTAATATTCGTTTTAATAGCCTGAATTTTTAATCCAAGAGAAAAGTCCTATTTTATATCATACAAAAGAGGGTGACCTTTTGGACACCCTCTTTTGTATTATTCACTTTTCTTTTTTCCAAAAAGATCTTTCAATCCTTTTCCTATTTTCTCTACAGCTTCTTCCGTTTCATTTTTCTTCTGTTCTCCTTCACCAGGCTGTTCTCCTTCTGTTTTATCTTTTTTTCCGCCACTCAACAAATCTTTTAAAGCATCCTTTCCTTTATCGATATACTTGTTTGCCTGATCTTCTGCAATTTGTTTGGTTAGGTTTGTTATCACCTCATTCATATTAGTTCCTACTTTTGGTGCACTAAAATCACCTGTTAGTCCAACTTTCACTGGAATCGCATCGTATTTTGCACTTTCTTGAGGACTTAATTTCGCCAAGAGATTTGCTACATCAGACCCCAACATTTTAGCAGGAACGTTGAAATCTAGATCATAATTCATCTGTTGATCAAAACCGTGCTCCCCTGAAACTTGTACATTCATATCTTTCAATTTCAAATCAAAAGGAGAGACTTGTACTTTTCCATCCTTAAACTTCAAATGGATGCGTTTATTATTCAAATCTAATTTACTTAAATCAACAAATTTTACGGCTGAATCTAAAGAAGAAAGCAGTTTTGAATTAGCAACATTTACTTGAGAGTTTAGGATATCTCCCGTTAAATCTCCTGAAAGCGTATTCATAATTGGCGAAAAGTCACTGCCTTCTAGCTGTCCGTTCAATTTTATATTCGCATTGATATTTCCAGCAATAATCCCCGCGATAGGAGCGATTTTCTTCAAGAACTCAAATTGAGTAAATGTATCCTTGATATCCAAGGTTTTCAGTCCTAAATCCATATTGAACTTGGGTTGTGTTTCCTTTGTTGAGACATCTCCTGCAAACAACAATTTTCCGCCAAAAATATCCGTGGTCATGTTTTCTAATCGAGCAGTTTCATCTTTGACAATCAAACGACCTTTTACGTTTTTCAGAGTGAGGTTGTCATAGACTACCGTTTTAGCATCTGCATTGATGGTACAATCTAAAAACGCAGGTATTTTCAAAGCTTCTCCTTGTGGAGCAGGTTTAGCTTTTTCTTCTTTCGGTTTTTCAGCTGCTTGGGCAGTATCCCCTTTCAAGAGATCCGCTAGAATAAAGTTCGTAGAACGCACGTTAAAGTTCCCTTTTAGCGTTTGTTTATTGAACAAGAAGCCATATAAATTATCTAAACGCCCATCAGCCGCTATATCCGTTTGTCCTGTTGCCAAAGCAAATTTATTCAAGCTCACATGGTTGGTATTAAAAGAAATAGCGGCTTCTTTAATATCCAATGGCTTAGCCATTTCGACTGAAGCAAAATGGAAATTCGTTAAGCTAATATCTCCTGCATTTTTAATGTTTTGATATTGACTTTTCTCAACGGAATTCATATCAAAATTCGTCGTAACATTGGCTTTTAAGATTCCCGTTAAGGGAACATCGAGTTTCACGGGATAAGCTTTGGTCACATTGGCCAAATTAATCACCCCATTTAATTTCGCATCGACTAGCGGATTTTCAGCTAGGTTCTTGATATTAGCACTAGCATTGAATACATCTTGATCAATTTTAAACGACAATTTATTCAGGTCAACATACGTATCTTTCATCAACCCTGTCGTATTATTGATTTTCATATCCAATACGATTTGCTCCACAGCTTTAGGTAAGTCAGGATATTTAAATGATGCCTTATTTGCAGCCATTTCAATAGCCAAAGTAGGAATTGTCGTTTCGGTCAAGTTCCCTTTCACCTGACCTGCTACTTTGAACTCTCCTGTAGTTGTCACTCCTTTTAATCCACCTGCATACGCCTCAGGAATCAACCCTAAAAAGTTTTTAAAATCGGAATCAGGTGTTGCGAATGACAGGTCAAAAGCCTGTCCTGCTTCTAGCAATTGCACCTGACCGTTAAATTGTAAAGGCAATTGATTAATTAGCGCTTTATTTTCTTTGAAGGTGTAAATTTGCTGATCCATATCCATACCAATCATCGCATCTAAAGACAGCTGTACTTGATTCAAAAACGACGTTCCATCCATGATAAAAGATACCTTTGCCTTTGATTTCGTATCGAGATCCAAAACATTAGCCGTTAGATTTCCTCTTCCCTCGTGGTTAAATTCATCGATAACAACTTGCATTTTAGAGCTTAAATCGGTGTAAACAAGCTTAGTATTTTCAATTTGATAATGCCTTAAAGCTAAAGAAAAGGGGGTATCTTCTTTATCCTTATCCTCTTCTTTTTCGTCATCCTCTTTCAATGCAATATCATAATTGGCAAGGCCTTCCTCATTAACCATTACATTGATCTTTGCTTCTTTCAATAAAATTTCTTCGATATTCATGGGCTTATCTGCTCCATTAAACAATTCCATGACGGACATTTTTAAGCCAATGGTTTGCGCATGTACCAATGTATCCCCTTCAAAAGGTGCTGTATTGACAATGGTCAGCCCGTCAATTGTTACTGTTGCTTTGGGAAAGTTTTTCAATAAGCTCAAATTTACCTGATCAAACGACACCGTAGCTGTTAAGTTATCGTTGATTGTTTTGAGAACTAAATCTTGAATTTTCCCTTTGAATAAAAATGGAGCTGCAAGGAGTACTAGAAATAGTCCACCAACAATTCCACCAACCCATAACCAAATTTTCTTTTTCATAATCAATTTATTTTTTATACAAAATAACAAAAAAAAGAGTCAACTCAAATCATATGAGTTGACTCTTTCGCTATCTTGTAAAATTCTTATCTTATTGAATTTTAATTTCGAAAGGCATAATAGCTTGCGCTCCTTTAAGTGAACTAAAATAATTTAAACGTTCCATCATCTCAAAATTTTCTTGTCCAATTTTCTCTTTCAGCAATTCATCTTGGGTTTGCATGATTGAAGCACCTAGATAATTGCGTAATAAGTCATTGATTTTTAGTTCGTATTCGGGATAGTTTATCACTTTATATTCCTCGATTTCAACTTTTTTCGCTGCATAGGCAATGGCATCGTTTAATCCGCCTAATTCATCAACTAATCCCTTTTCTAAAGCATCTACACCCGTCCAAACACGTCCTTGCGCAATCTCATCTACTTTTTCAAACGTCATACCACGACCTGTAGCTACGCGATTAACAAATGTCTCATAGATAAACTCAATACTCTCCGTGATCTCCGATTTGAATGACTCATCTACTTTACGGAATGGACTATAAGAAGCTGCGTTTTGATGCGTTTTTACTTGCTCTGCGTTTACCCCGTATTTAGTTGCTAGGGTACTGAAGTTTGGCAACATACCAAACACTCCGATAGAACCTGTAATCGTTGCTGGATCGGCAAAAATATGATCCGCTCCACAAGAGATATAGTATCCTCCCGAAGCAGCCAAATCACCCATAGATACAATTACGGGTTTAACTTTTTTCGTCAATTCAATTTCTCTCCAAATTAACTCTGATGTTAAAGCACTTCCCCCAGGGCTATTTACGCGCAATACAATTGCTTTTATTTTATCGTTTTTACGCGCTTTTTTCAACGCTCTGTTGATTGATCCCTCACCAATATAGTTTACATTTCCTTCTCCACTTAAGATTTGTCCTTGTGCATAAATCACCGCAATTTGGTCTGTACTCGCCTTTCTCATTGGACTATCTGCTTTGATGTATTCTAAAATATCAATTTTATTGTAGTCTTTATCTTGTGCAAGATCCAACGCTTTTTTAATGCCCGCATGATACTCATCCTCATAGGCAACTTTGTCGATCAACTTTACAGCTAACGCACGCTCTGGTGTTCTAGCGGCTAAGTTCGTTGCAATGTCATTTAGACTATCAACCTCAATATTTCTACTTTTTGAAATATCAGCAACCAACGTAGACCAAATTGAATTTAAGAATACAGTAATTTGCTCTCTATTGGCTTCACTCATTTGTTTTTCTAAATAAGGCTCTACAGCACTTTTGTATTTACCATGGCGAATAACCTCCATGTGCACGCCTGTTTGATCCTGTAGTCCTTTTAAATATAAAATTTCTGTTGATAATCCACGGAAATCCACGGCTCCTACTGGATTGACATAAACCGTATCTGCTACTGAACTCAAATAGTATTCGCCTTGTGATAAAGCGTTAGCATAGGATACAACAAATTTTCCACTTGATTTAAAATCTTGTAATTTCTCTCTGATTTCTCTGCGCTGAACAAACCCCAAAGAAGATACATTGTTCAAGATAGAAATTCCCTTGATGCGATCATCCCCTTTCGCTTGTTCGATTGCCATCAATACATCCGAAACTCCATCCTTACTTTCATCGTTAAAATTAAAGTCTTTATAGCTAAACTTTCCTCCATAGTCATACTGAACCGTTGATAAGTCCAACTCAAGTACAGAATTATTCTTTACGATGACTTTTTCACTACTTCCAGCTACTGTGATAATAGCCATAAAACCAATAAACAACAAGCCAAAGAAGATACATAATCCCAGTAATGTTGCTAATAAATTTCTTAAAAACTTCATAGTATTATATTTTTACTCAATTAGTAGAAGCTACTAAACAAATGTTACACCAAAGTGTATTTTTTCATTTAATATCTCTACAAAGTTAGCATTAATTAAAATTTCTTTTACTTACTTTTGTGACATGAATACGCAAAACATGCTAGTTTTATCTCTTGGCACCAATCAAGGGGACAAAAAAGCAAACCTTATAAAAGCTATAGACTTCATTCACAATGAAGTAGGAACTGTTATTACTGTTTCTCCTATTTATGAATTTCCTGCCTGGGGTTTTGAAAGTGAGCCTTTTTTTAATTGTGCTTTGGTTATTCACAGCCTTTTGGATGCACAACAGGTACTAGAGAAAACCTTAGAGATTGAGAAAAAACTAGGTCGAATCCGCAAACAACAAGTGGGATACGCTGCTCGAATAATTGATATTGATCTCCTTGTTTTCAACGATGAAGTGATTGATACTCCAAGCTTAACGATTCCACATCCTTTGATGCAAGAACGCCTTTTTGTACTGCAACCACTAAGTGATTTGCACTTGGATTGGATTCATCCGATCTTCAAAAAGACCTGCAAGCAACTACTGGAAGAATGCACCGATATAACAACCTTTAAACAGGTGGACCTCTTGGTGTCTAACTTGCACAACCACCCGTTGAAAAAATTAAATTTTGTGGCTATCGAAGGCAATATTGGAGCAGGAAAAACAACACTTACCCATCGCATTGCAGAAGACTTTAATGCAAAGAGTATTTTTGAGGGTTTTGCGGATAATCCTTTTTTGCCGAAATTCTATCAAGATGCTAGTCGATATGCTTTTCCGTTGGAAATGTCTTTCTTGGCTGATCGTTATTCTCAACTATCAGATGATTTAGCCCAATTCGATTTATTCAAAGAATTTATTATTGCCGATTACTACATTTTCAAATCGTTGATTTTCGCACAAATCACCTTGGAAGAAGATGAGTTTCGCCTGTACCAACAAGTCTTTGATATTATGTATAAAGAAACGCCTAAACCTGATTTATACGTTTTTTTATACCAAAACACCGATCGTTTGTTGGAAAACATCCAAAAAAGAGGTCGTTCCTATGAAAGTGATATTTCTGGTCAATACCTAGATAAAGTAACCCAAGGTTACTTTAATTTTATGAAGACTATCCCTTCTGAAAAAGTCTTATTGATTGATATCTCAGATTTAGACTTTGTGGCTAATCAAGGAGATTACATCCATATACTAGATCGAATAGCTGAAAAGCTTACGTCATAAAAAAGCTCCAATACCTAGATATTGGAGCTTTTTTGCTATTGCTATTTTCTTATTATCCTTTATTACTGCTGTTCTTTTTGCTGCATTTGTTGAAACAATTCCCAAATAACGATTCCCGCACTAACAGAAATATTCAGCGAATGCTTGGTACCTAGTTGGGGAATTTCAATCACACCATCACTTAGATCCACCACACCTTGTGAAACGCCTTTGACTTCATTTCCGAAAACTAAGGCATATTTGGTTTGATCTGCTACTTGAAAATCGGTAAGCATAACGCTATTCTCCACCTGTTCGATGGCTTGAACGCAGATCCCTTCCTCTTTTAATTGCTTGACTACCTCCACTACATTTTTGGCATACTCCCAAGTAACGGTTTCTGTTGCACCTAGTGCTGTTTTGTGTATTTCTTTATTTGGCGGTGTAGCGGTTATGCCACATAAAAACACTTTTTCAATCAAAAAAGCATCGCAGGTTCTAAATACTGATCCAATATTATGTAAACTTCGAACGTCGTCTAATACAATGATAATAGGCGTTTTATCGGATGACTTAAACTCGTCAATACTCTTTCTTTCTAATTCGCTATTGGCTAATTTTCGCATAGGTAGTTACTATATTTCTGCAAAAATATTGATTAAACCAATACTAGTCCATTATTTGAGGGATGAAAATCAAAAACAGCACAAAAACTATTTTTTTATCTAAATTACAATCAATAAAACATTATTTTTAACTAATCTTTGATAGAGAATACTTGCCTACCCTAGGGGAGTTCAATAATTTTGTAGGCTAAAAATTGAATATGATCCACGAATTAATCAAAAGACTAATAACCTCTGCCGTACTAATTTACACTGTTAGATGCCTGATTGGATTCTGCATAGGCTACTATCTTTTCATCCACTTCAAGGATCATGAAACGCTTTGGACCATTATTTCGATCATCCTAGTAATCTCCCCTGAAGGGCAAAATTCAAAAAAACTGTCTATTGAGCGATTCAAATCAAATTTAGTAGGATCTATAGTAGGACTTATTTGTTTGGAGATTCACACCCCCAACCTATATGTGATTCTCTTTGGGATCATTTTGACAATTTTGATTTGTTACTTTTTTAAGATTCTAAATATGGCCCGTGTAGCCCTAGTTTCTCTGGTCATTATTTTGGTACAACCGAGTACGGGGCTAACAGAAATGACCCCTTTATTTCGCTTTGTAGCAGTGACCATCGGCTGTTTAATAGGCTTATTAATTGTTATTTTCACTTCTATCCCCTTGCGTCAACTCAAGCGTTACTATCAGATTCCGTTGTCGTAAAAAAACTTTTGCTTTTAGCTATCTCGCCAATCTTACTGTATATTTGTAACTTCGTGTTATTCCCAAAAAAGAAAAGATATGGCTGCTAAAGAAAAAGCGACAAAAGAAACTCCATTAATGAAACAATATAACGAGATAAAAGCTAAGTATCCCGATGCTTGTTTGTTATTTCGCGTAGGAGATTTTTATGAGACTTTTGGAGAAGATGCCGTTCGAACTGCTCAAATTTTAGGTATTACTTTAACCAAGCGTGGAGCAGGCACCTCTAGTGAAACAGCATTAGCGGGATTTCCGCATCATGCGGTCAATGTGTATTTACCCAAATTGGTCAAAGCAGGACTTCGCGTAGCGATCTGTGACCAATTGGAAGATCCTAAGATGACAAAAACGATTGTAAAACGAGGAGTGACAGAATTGGTTACCCCTGGCGTAGCGTTAAATGACGAAGTATTACAATCCAAATCCAACAACTTCTTAGCTGCTATTCACTTTACTAAAAAAACACTGGGTATTGCTTTTTTAGATGTATCTACGGGGGAGTTTTTCACCGCACAAGGAGATGAAGAATACATTGACAAGCTGTTGCAAAACTTCAACCCGAGTGAAATACTAGTACAAAAAAACAACAAACTCACCTTTCAGCAATATTTTGGCTCGGCCTACAACCTATTCTTTTTAGATGATTGGGTTTTCAAAGAAGACTTTGCATTTGAGTCCTTAACCAAACAGTTTCAAACCAACTCCCTCAAGGGCTTTGGCATTGAAGAATTAACAGAGGGGATCATCGCCTGTGGGGCCGTATTGCATTACCTTTCTGAAACACAGCACACGCGTATTAAACACATTTCAAACATACAACGCATTGCAGAAGATGCTTATGTTTGGATGGATCGTTTTACCATTCGCAATTTAGAACTATATCAAAGCAGTAATTTCAATGCGATTACGCTACTTGACGTAATTGACAAAACACTTTCTCCCATGGGGGGGCGACTACTCAAACGCTGGTTGGCTCTGCCATTAAAAAGGAAGAAAAACATTATTGAACGTCATGAAATTGTAGAGCTACTAACGCAAAAACAAGAAACGCTCGCTCATTTTCAAGGGCAAATAAAAAAAATATCCGATTTAGAACGCTTGACTTCTAAAATTGCAACAGGCAAAATAGCTCCTCGTGAACTTTTGTATTTAAAAGATTCCTTGGATGCTATTATCCCCATTAAAGAGCAAGCCCTAAAAAGCAAAAACGAATCGTTAAAAACGATTGGTGATCAATTACACGATTGTGGATTGTTGCGCGAGCGTATTGTACACACCATTCATTCCGAGGCTCCTGTGGCAATAAGCAAAGGCAATGCAATTGCCTTTGGGGTAAATGAAGAATTGGATGAATTGCGCAATATTTCATCTACAGGAAAAGGATACCTCGATGAAATGGAGCAAAGAGAAAGCCAAAATACGGGAATTCCCTCGCTTAAAATTGCATTTAACAATGTCTTTGGATACTACATTGAAGTGCGCAATACACACAAAGATAAAGTGCCTGAAAATTGGATTCGCAAGCAGACCTTGGTCAATGCGGAACGCTATATTACGGAAGAATTAAAAGCCTATGAAAACAAAATATTAGGCGCAGAGGAAAAGATTAGCCAGATAGAAAGTAGACTTTATGACGAATTTATTCATTGGTGCGCCCAATATATTCAGCCAGTACAATTAAATGCACAACTCATTGCTCAGTTAGACTGCTTGTCTTCTTTTGCTCAACTGGCCTTAGAAAACAACTATGTCCGTCCTGTTTTAGATGACAGCTATGATTTAGAAATAAAAGAAGGTCGTCACCCTGTGATTGAAAAGCAATTGCCTTTTGACAAGCCCTATATTACCAATGATGTATTTCTCAACAATACAAATCAACAAATCATTATGATTACAGGGCCAAATATGTCTGGAAAATCGGCCATACTACGTCAGACGGCCTTGATTGTGTTACTAGCACAAATGGGATGTTTTGTCCCTGCCGCCGCTGTTCGAATGGGCGTTGTCGATAAAATATTTACGCGTGTAGGTGCTTCTGACAATATTTCAATGGGGGAATCCACCTTCATGGTAGAAATGAATGAAACGGCTTCTATTTTGAATAATATTTCAGATCGCAGTTTGGTTTTACTAGATGAAATTGGACGTGGAACAAGTACGTATGACGGAATTTCTATCGCTTGGGCGATTGCCGAATTTTTACATCAACACCCTTCCAAGCCTAAAACACTTTTTGCCACACACTATCATGAACTGAATGATATGCAGGAATATTTTGACGGAATCAAAAACTACAATGTATCCGTTAAAGAGCTGAAAGACAATGTACTTTTTATTCGAAAATTAATTCCTGGTGGAAGTGCGCATAGTTTTGGAATACATGTTGCTAAAATGGCAGGAATGCCGCAACTTGTTATTAATCGCGCTCAAAAGATGTTGAAGCAATTGGAAAAAACACATCATAATACGGAGGATAAAACGGGATTACAACCTGTAGAACAAGACTTGCAATTGAGTATTTTTACGATTGATGATCCGTTATTAAGCAGTATTAAAGATGAATTAACAGCACTTGACATTAATACTTTAACACCAGTGGAAGCTTTGATGAAGCTACATGAATTGAAAAAAATGATGCCCTAATCATCGATTAAAGCTCAAAAATAAGATAAAACACCTGTTCCAATAGAAACAGGTGTTTTTTTTTATAAAAAAATCACACATTACTAACTGACTACCAAATGCTTGAAAAAAAAGATAAAAAATAATAGATTGGCGTAGTTGTACAAGTAAAAAATTATCTTAGATTTGCACTCGCATTACAGAAATAATGCACGATCATACAACGCTTGCGAAAATAGCTCAGTTGGTAGAGCGCAACCTTGCCAAGGTTGAGGTCGCGGGTTCGAGCCCCGTTTTTCGCTCGAGAGTATTTATCAGCTCGAGTGGTGGAAGTGGTAGACACGCTGGACTTAAAATCCAGTGAACAGTAATGTTCGTGCGGGTTCAAGTCCCGCCTCGAGTACAAAAAAAGGCTATCTCAAAGAGATAGCCTTTTTTCTTTTATTCCCATGTTATTTTATTCTTTCACAATAAACTGAATGCTTTTTTGCATTTCATTTCCTTTGAGGACGATGAAATAAGATCCTGCCGCCACTGTTGCAGGAATTTCAATTCCTTTCTCCCTTGATCCTTCAACAAATTCACCCGTTTGAATGACTTGCCCTTTTAGATCGTATACTATATAACTAACCGCTTGTTGTTGATTGTCATCTAAGCGAACAAACAATTGTTGACTTTTTTGTACTGGGTTTGGATATACACTCCAATTTGCTTCTGCTTTATTGTCGATGTAAATCGGGCAACTTACGATCTTATCTCCTGTATGCAAGGTTAATACTACGTGATACGTTGCGCCTGCCTCCAATACATCAGTTGAGCTTCCACCTGCAGAATACGCTTGTTTCTTCCCTACAGACACTCCGTTTTTAAACCATTCATAAGCCGTAAACACATATCCTCCATTGCTATTTTTATCATTATTTACCAAAAGTAGATTATTGTATTTCTGATAGACAAGTTGTTCTGTACCAATGCGTTTCACAAGGTGAACCGTATAGGTTTCATGATCGGTTCCACGAGAAGAAGTTACGGTAATCTCTTGACTATACGAACCGTATTCTTTTACAGGTACTACGATGTATTTTGATGGGATAACACTCATTCCTTCGTCAACTTCAACCTCAATAATCACTTGATTTTGTTGCGTATCACATCCAATTTCAACAAAGACATCTTGTGCTGGTTTCCCGTAAGAAATACCATCTACAATTAAGTTTTCAATACCGACTGCTCGGCTTGTTACTTCAATAGTTCTATCAACTGCTATGGCAGCATTATAATTTGCATTCCCCTCTTGGTAAGCCGTTACAGTTACAAATCCTGGTTTCAAGAAACGCATTAATCCACGTTCATCAACAGTAGCAACATCAAGTTCTGTTCCATTGTCAATACGATAAGAAACAGGTAATCCAGCAGTACTCTCAGCATCTAATTGAAGTGTTGGAGTATCCTCTAGCACTACTGTTGATACAATACCAAAAACAATTGCTTGATCTGCTTTTGTAATTGTTAACCTTCCCTCTAAAGTCAAAGGCTGAAATTCTGTACCATAATCAACTGTTGCAGTGACTTGATACACCCCAACATTCATTTGATTGTTGTTAGTATACGTGACAACGGCTTCTGGGTTTGTCAATCCAACTACAGCTAAAGATTTTGGCTCGCCGTCATAAACATAACTTTGAGAAGGTAAGGTTATGCCCGTAATTTGTCCTTGTTTAATTTCGAAATTCGCACCTACAAATGAGGCTATATAATAGTTTGGACGTGTCACTAAACTCCCCTGATGAATGGCATATATTCCGAGGTCTTCTCCTGCTTCACGTTCAAGGCTCCCCATCATTGCATTGACTTGAAAATCTCCTGGACGCAATCCGTTTAAGCTGTACGTCAATACAGGATCTGTTTGTCCATACAATTTGCTTTGATTTTCATTCACTACAACACCTAAAGGGGCAGCTACAATCTTAAATCTTTCTTGATTAGCCATCGCAAAACTATAGTTTTGATGTGTTGTGGTCAAAGTCCCTGGCATATAAAGATACTCTCCAACATTTTCACCTACTGCCCTACCTAAGCGTCCACTTACTACAGATTCACGAGTATCATTATATTTAAACCCTGTTACTGTAAATTCAAACACAGGATCATCTTGTCCATATACTTTTTGTACGCCCCCTACCGCATATAGATGTAAAACTGCTGGAGTAATCGCAAATTGATCTCCTTCGTATATCATGCTATAACGGGGGTCTATAACGCTTACAGTTCCTTTATTAATAGCATAACGTCCCACATTTTCACCAGCAACTCTAGTCAATGTTCCCGTTATAATATCGGTTGCTACCTCCTGATCCTCCAGCCCAATCACTTGATACGTCAAGGCTGGATCTGTTTCTCCATATTCTTTTTGTATTGCATTGGCTTTGATGATTAACTCTTTGGCCTGAATAGTAAAGTCCGCGCTTTCGAAAGTAATATCATAGTTTGGCTCTGCGATTAACGTTCCTTTTGTTATAGCATAAACTCCTAGCTCTTCACCTGCAACTCTACTTAACAAACCTGTCACAACGCTTCTCGTATCTGTATATTGAAGCCCTGTAACATCGTAAGTAAACACAGGATCTTCTTGACCGAATTGCTTGCTAAATCCACTATCCGCAGCTACCGTCAACATTGCTTTTGTGATGGTTAGCGTAAATGTTACATCTTCTGCAGGTAAAAAGGATTGATTCCCCCCTTGACTAGCAGTTACTGTGGTTGACCCCACTTGTTTAATAGTGAGTTTTCCATTTTGAAATTTTGCAATCGTTTCATCTGCTACTACATAAGTCAATGCTAAACCGCTATCTGATGTTCCATGAATGAAGGGTTCATCTCCATAAACTTTGGTTATATCCTCTGCCGTGATCACTTGCTCAGCTAATGGTGAAGTAGAAAAAGCTACAGGACCATACCAATCTCCACAAGGTAATGCATGCACATATACCTCATAGTCTGTATCTAACTCTAAATCAACAAATTCATAGGTTGACTCAACATTATTTATGGTCGTTCCTTCCCCTAGTTCAAATCCTGTAGGACCATATTCTAGCACAAATGTTGTTGCTTCAGACTCAATGTTTAGTCGTAGTTCCGCTCCTTCCACTTCTATTTCAGCCTCAAGAATTTCCTCACAAGAATCAGTATTTGAGATATCAAAATCATCTAATATGATAAAAAACTGCTCAAATATATCCTCAACATTCCCTATGATTTTAATTTTCACATAGAGCCCCACGTAATCTTCAAGATCAAAAGAAAAGTTTTGCCACCCCTCTTCTTCATTACCATTAATTGTTTCGATTATCGAGTAAGAAGCCCCAAAATCTGTTGATAAGTGAACCTCAATATTACCTAATTCTTCATAGGCTGGATCTTCAAAGCTATCCAACAATAAATAATCGAAAGAAAGCCTATCTCCAGGGCGAATTGGTCCAACATTAATCGTAGCCACTTCTGATTTCAAATAACCGCCTAAGAAAGAAAAGTCATACAACGTGGTTATGATACTCCTTCCACGGTCTGCATCATATTCGCCGAAATTCCACAGCGAATTATTTAAAGGTTTCCATGCTAATGGATAGCTATCATCAGTTTCAAAATCCTCATGCCAAGGTGATGGCGTAGTAAGAATTTCGTCAAAATTCAATGGACCTGCCCAAGCACTTTGATCCTCTTCTTCCTCTGAACAAATTCGACGTACATAAAACTGATAGACTGTATCGTTACTCAAATTTTCAAACGTGTAGGAAGTCGTTGCAATAGACGAAACAATAGTTCCCTCATCGCTACCTTGTACAAAACCTAGGGGCCCGTACTCTATTTCAAACGCATTTCCACCACTCATCCAAGTAAATGTAAATCCATTGGCTGTAATATTCGTTTTATTTAATCCTCCTGGTTTCAAACATCCTGGAGGGCATGAACCAAGTTCTATTGTTTCAGAAACGACTTCTAAACAGGCTGTTACTGTTCCCGATTGGTCTTCTATACCGCCTACGGTAATAGCGTATTGCACTTCATTGTCGCAAAATTCATAAAACAAATCATCAATCTCAATCTCCAAAGCATAGGGATGATTTGCTCCATAATAATCTTCATGGATTGTAAAATCTTCTCCTTCTTCATAAGGTCCACCGCGCAGCACAACAATTCCATCGGCATCTACTAACTTCCACGTTGTAACATCGCCATATTCAGGGAAGGTCAGGGTAATACCAATTTCACATCCTTCTCCACTTTCGGGAGGAGCTATACCGTCACCAATATCGAGGGTAAAGTCAAGGGCTTGACCATATGAGTCATCAACTTCCTCCCAATCAGGATCATACAAGCTAATAAAACATGGATCTGCGACTAGCAAGGCACCATATTCTGGCCACGTCCACGTTTTCGTAATTCTAATGCGTGTTTGTCCAAGCAAAGCTGTAGTTGGAATTGAAATACTGAGTGAAACATTTTGACCATCCATTCCATCAGATTCAATAAGTTCCCCAAGGTTATATACCTCCCCTTCATCATCTAATACGCCATTTTGATTCCAATCAATAAAGGCGACCAACTCATTTACCTCATCAAACGTATTCCCTTCTACTTCAAGAACATAGGATTGACCAGGAGCTACATAAGCAACATCGGCAATGCGATTAACTAATAGATCCTCATCATTGAGATTGACAATGGTCAAACCTGCAAATTGGACTTTGGTTATTTCTTCTACAGCTAAACCATCCACATCACAATAAGGCGCGGGAAACTGGGCAAAAGAGACTTGTCCCAAAAGACAAGTAATAAACAAGAGAAACAAGCGAAGTCCTCCGGTTTTTCTTTGCTTTTTTTTGCACAAAGCAACAAGGTTAGTAGTGATATTCATATTTTCTTATTTAGTTCAAACGCTTATAAAATCCAATTTAAAAAAAACACTTTGATTATAATTTTAACTTATACAATGAAAAATTAAATCATAAAAAAACAAAAGACATACTAATTTAGTATTTTAAATTCACCTCACCACCAATAAACTGTTAATTTTTTTAACTTATTTTCACTATAAATTACAGCTGTAAGAAAGCAAATATTATGCGCATTAATTTTTGGACATACCTTCTCATATTGAAGTATAAGAATACGCTACCCTTTCATTTTTTATTGCGACCTTATAAAAAATAAAGACCCAAAGCTTTCATTATCAACCCAAAACAAAGAACCTCTACTTTTATATTTAAAAAAGCTTGCAAAACAATATTTTCTATTCTATATTTGCACTCGCAATACAGAAGTAATGCACGATCTTACAAACATTCGCGAAAATAGCTCAGTTGGTAGAGCGCAACCTTGCCAAGGTTGAGGTCGCGGGTTCGAACCCCGTTTTTCGCTCAAGTAAATTTATTTACGCTCGAGTGGTGGAAGTGGTAGACACGCTGGACTTAAAATCCAGTGAACAGTAATGTTCGTGCGGGTTCAAGTCCCGCCTCGAGTACAAAAGTCCTAAGTTAACGCTTAGGATTTTTTTTTGCTCTATAGTGACGAAAACAATTCGACCACCAAGAGATCCAACCGATATAAGCTTTGAATTTATTACATTTTTACTATGAGCGCAATCGTTATTAGCCAGAAAGAAAATGAAACGTATAAGTTCACTTTTGAACATCGTAGAGGGCGAACTCTACTTACAAGCCAAGAACACACAACAAAAGACGATGTCTATAAAACAATTGATTTTTTAAAAGAACATTTCGCTTCTGTTGAAAGTATACGATTCAAAACACCTAGTGGTAAATTTTATTTTAAAATCGTTATTGAAGGCAATACCTACGGCACAAGTCGTCGTTTCAATACAGAATTGCGCTTCGAAAATGGAATTGAAGAAGTCGTAACAAATTTTGTTTCCGCAGAAACACTCGACTTATCACTCGATATTTTTGGAGATTTTCCCGAAGACTAATGCGGATTCAAAAAAAAGAGTTTTTCAACATACTGACAATCAATAATTAAATAGGAAACTTGAAAAAAATATCTATTTTTTCGTTTTTTTTTCTTGTCAACCCTTATTTTTATTCTATATTTGCACTCGCAAAACAGTTCAACAACTGATGAGCAGAGGCTCGAGTGGTGGAAGTGGTAGACACGCTGGACTTAAAATCCAGTGAACAGTAATGTTCGTGCGGGTTCAAGTCCCGCCTCGAGTACTAAACGGGAGAATTGAATTTTTTGTTCATTTCTCCCGTTTTTATTTTTAGCTATTTCATTATTTATCAA
>JASLHL010000182.1 GCA_030152225.1 Flavobacterium sp.
TAATCTTAATTGATCTTTGATGCTGTGCTCATCTGCTTTAGATACTAAAGTAGAGTGAGTTAAAGCTAATTTACGCTTTTTAGATTTTTTAGTCAAAATGTGACTTTTGAAAGCGTGTTTTCTTTTGATTCTTCCAGTACCAGTTAGCTTGAAACGCTTTTTAGCACTAGATTTAGTTTTCATTTTAGGCATTTTGTTCCTAGGTATTATGATTATCTTACTTAATTCTATTTTTTTTAGCGGGAAGAATTACTTTGTTTTCTTTTTAGGCGCGATGAACATCGTCATACGTTTTCCTTCCAATACTGGCATTGATTCTACCTTTCCGAATTCTTCCAAATCCTGTGCTAATCTCAATAACAAAATTTGTCCTTGATCCTTGTAGATGATAGAACGACCTTTAAAGAATACGAATGCTTTTAATTTAGCTCCTTCTTTTAAGAACTTTTCTGCATTCTTCTTCTTAAACTCATAGTCATGCTCATCAGTTTGAGGGCCAAAACGAATTTCCTTAACGGTAATTTGCGTTGATTTAGCTTTCAACATTTTCTCGCGCTTCTTTTGCTCGTAAAGGAATTTTTTATAATCAATAACTTTACAAACGGGCGGTTCTGCATTGGGAGAGATCTCCACTAAATCTAATTCTTGCTCTTCAGCTAAACGCAAAGCGTCTGCTAGTTTATATACACCCGTTTCGACATTGTCTCCAACAAGTCGAACTTCAGGAACACGGATTGCGTTGTTTACTCGGTGCAAATCCTTCTTCTCTTCGCGAGGTCTAAATCCTCCTCTTTGTCTTACTGCTATGGCTTTAAAAATTTTAATGCTTGGTTCTACAAGCGTTATACATCATTTGTTTTTTTATTCTCCGAACTGTTTCATGGACGAACTCACTTCTTTTTGAACAAAAGCAACAAACTCTTCTATTTTCATCGTTTGATTTGACTTTCCTGCATCACCGTGTTTACGCACAGAAATCGTTCCATTCTTCTCTTCTTCTTCACCTACAATCAGCATATACGGGAACTTTTGTACCTCTGCTTCACGGATTTTCTTACCAATCGTCTCATTTCTGTTATCTACGACCGCGCGAATTTCGTCATTTTCTAGCAAATCTAAAACTTTTTTCGCATATTTTTCATACTTCTCACTCAAAGACAGTATAATAGCCTGTTCTGGCATCAACCAAAGTGGGAAATTCCCCCCTGTATGTTCCAATAAAATCGCGATAAAGCGCTCCATGGATCCAAAAGGTGCTCTGTGGATCATCACAGGTCTATGCAATTCATTATCAGAACCTTTATAGGTCAATTCAAAACGCTCTGGCAAATTGTAATCTACCTGAATCGTACCCAACTGCCAGCTTCTACCTAAAGCATCCTTCACCATAAAGTCTAGCTTCGGACCGTAGAAAGCAGCTTCACCACTTTCAATCACGTAGTTTAATCCTTTGTCTTTGGCTGCATTGATAATCGCTTGTTCTGCTTTTTCCCAGTTCTCAACAGATCCGATATACTTATCTGGATTCGTTAAGTCGCGAACCGATACTTGAGCAGTAAAGTTCTCAAATCCTAGAGATCCGAAAACATACAACACTAAATCAATTACTTTTTTGAATTCTTCATCCAATTGATCTGGCGTACAGAAGATATGCGCATCATCTTGTGTAAATCCACGTACACGTGTTAATCCGTGTAATTCTCCTGATTGCTCGTAGCGATAAACGGTTCCGAACTCAGCAAAACGCTTTGGTAAATCTTTGTATGACCAAGGTCTTGCATTGTATATTTCACAGTGATGTGGACAGTTCATTGGTTTTAATAAGAACTCTTCCCCTTCTACTGGTGTGTGAATCGGTTGGAAACTATCTGCTCCATATTTGGCGTAGTGCCCTGAAGTAACGTACAATTCTTTTTGTCCGATATGTGGGGTTACTACTTGTTCGTATCCTGCTTTTTTCTGTGCTTTACGCAAGAAGTACTCCAAGCGATCTCTTAAAGCAGCACCTTTTGGCAACCACAACGGCAACCCTTGTCCTACTTTTTGAGAGAATGTAAATAACTCTAGCTCTTTTCCTAATTTGCGGTGATCGCGTTTCTTTGCCTCTTCTAGTAAAGCCAAATAATCCGTTAGATCTTTTTGTTTTGGGAACGAAATACCATACACACGTGTTAACTGTTTGTTTTTTTCGTCTCCTCTCCAATATGCACCTGCAATAGATAAGATTTTAAATGCCTTGATGATTCCTGTATTTGGAATATGTCCACCACGACATAAATCAGTGAACGTATCGTGATCACAAAACGTAATTGTACCGTCTTCTAAATTCTCGATTAGTTCTACTTTATATGGATTTTCTTCTTTTTTATACATCGCTAAAGCATCGGCTTTAGATGCTGAACGCATACTAAATTCGTGTTTACCTCTTGCGATTTCTAAAAACTTATCTTCAATTCTCTTAAAATCGGCATCTGTAACTTTGTGATCCATGAAATCCACGTCATAGTAGAATCCGTTTTCAATTGCTGGACCGATGGTTAATTTAATGCCTGGGAATAGCTCCAATAAGGCTTGTGCCATTACGTGAGAAGAGGAATGCCAAAATGCTTTCTTCCCTTCTGCGTCATTCCATGAAAATAAAACTAAACTACCGTCCGTGGTCAAAGCAGTGGTGGTTTCGATGGTGGTACCATTGAAGGTGGCAGAAATAATATTTCTAGCTAAGCCTTCACTTATACTTTTAGCAACATCGAAAGGAGTTACCCCTGAGGCAAACTCTTTCACTGATCCGTCTGGTAATGTAATTTTTATCATAATTATTTTTAAAAAATGAGTTGCAAAGATACAGTTTTTGGCGAATAATAACAAGATCTTTTATTCGCTTTCCCTGCTTTTCTATCGAAATAATTTTGTTTGACTTTTCGAGGTTTTCTACCCCTTGTTTTTTTCCATTTGTTGTGTGATCTCTTGTCTATACGTATTTCCCCAATTGGCAAGGGCTTGGATCACGGGGGTCAGGGTAATTCCAAACGGAGATATCTCGTATTCAACAGCAACAATAGCGCCATCAATTTCCCTTCGAAGAATCAATTGATTGAGTTCAAGATCCCTTAATTCTTTGCTGAGTACTTTGGCAGATATCGTACCTAGCGCTCGTTGGAGCTCCATAAAACGCAATTTATCCTGTAGCATCAAAGTACCCAAAATATGCAATTTCCACTTTCCACTTAAAATAGACATGCTGTCTTTGATCCCCATTATATTTGACTTACACTGTGCATGTTGTTCTTTCATTGCTTTAAAAATTACGCGTTATGTAAAGGTACGAAAAATCAGTCACACTATCAAGATCTGCCCTCCTACCACTTACCAGTAGGTAACCAGTTTCCACTTTGTTAGGATGGTCCTTTTCTCCTCTTAAAGGCGATACCTTTGTCATACGAATCAAAAATAAAACAGATGAAAAAGAATTTAATTTATTGGATATCCACAGCTTTATTTAGCCTTTTTATGTTATTTAGCGCCTATGGTTATTTCACAGATCCAACATTCAAAGAAGCGT
This sequence comes from Flavobacterium sp., assembly GCA_030152225.1. Lineage (GTDB taxonomy): Bacteria > Bacteroidota > Bacteroidia > Flavobacteriales > Flavobacteriaceae > Flavobacterium. The sequence goes on from JASLHL010000182.1 coordinate 3,563, forward strand.
TTGCCTATTTGGGATACCCAGATTATTTCCGCATTGAACTAGGCGTAGCGAAACTACTAGGTGTTCTTGCCCTACTACTCCCCTTTCTACCGCGTCTACTCAAGGGATTTGCTTATGCTGGTTTCACCATTAACCTCATTGGTGCAGGAATTGCGCATTTAGCTATAGGCGAAGGTATTAGTTCACTTACACTGATTTTTGTGGCCGCTCTTTTGCTTGGAGTTTCCTTCTTTACGCAACCCACTAGAGGTGTTTAACTTACACCTCGTTTCAAGATTCCCCCTAACATTTGCTCATTTCTACTATATACGCTACGCCATTTGTTAGGTTGTACCCGAGAGAAAGCATAGAAAAACAAAGTATTCTTTGCTGAAGGTTTTAAAAATTATAACAAAAGATGTACTTTCGCACTGTATTTTTACAACGCAACAACACCCATTTTATGTACAAAAGTATTTTTAAACCGTTTGCCTTTTCTATGGATCCTGAAAAGGCGCATCATTTTACCTTTAACTCGTTGAAATTCATCAACAAAATCCCAGGTGTATCAGCGATTATTCGCTCCACCTTTCAAGTGAATGACAAACGATTGGAACGCGAGGTCTTTGGATTAAAATTCAAAAACCCTGTTGGATTAGCAGCCGGTTTAGATAAAGATGCGAAATTGTACAGGGAGCTGGAAAATTTCGGTTTTGGTTTTATTGAAATTGGAACCATTACCCCAAAACCACAGGATGGAAATCCTAAAAAACGCATGTTTCGCTTAGTAGAAGACAACGCCTTGATTAACCGCATGGGATTCAACAATGGCGGAATTGATCAAGCGATTGAACGTTTAAAGAAAAACAAAGGCACTTTAATAGGCGGTAATATTGGAAAAAACAAAGTAACCCCGAACGAGCAAGCAACAGCAGATTACGAAATTTGCTTTGAGGCACTTTTCCCTTATGTGGATTACTTTGTCGTGAATGTGAGTTCACCCAATACCCCAAACCTACGTGCTTTACAAGATAAAGAGCCTTTAACTGCTTTGTTACACGCCTTACAGGACAAAAACAACAGCAAACCCAAAAGCAAACCCATTCTCTTAAAAATCGCACCGGATTTGACAGACAGTCAATTATTAGATATCATTGATATTGTGGCAGAAACGAAGATTGCCGGTGTTATTGCAACGAATACAACCATTAGTCGTGAAGGGTTACAATCGGAGAAAAAAGTAGAAACAGGTGGTTTAAGTGGAAAGCCATTAACGAAACGCAGTACAGAAGTTATTCGCTTCTTAGCTGATAAGAGCAATCGCGCCTTCCCTATCATCGGTGTAGGAGGCATTCACTCTCCCGAAGATGCCCTTGAAAAATTAGAAGCTGGTGCTTCCTTGATTCAGTTGTATACAGGGTTTATTTATGAAGGTCCTGCTTTGATTAAAGCCATTAACAAGAAAATACTAGAACAGTATACGCAATAAAAAAAACCGCTAAATAGCGGTTTTTTTAGTATCATTATACTTCTTCAATGATGGATGTACCTTTGGATTGATCGCCAGAGGTCCACTCCCACACTTCGTGTAAGCGTATTTTTCCGTTTTCCAATACTTCAGGAGTAGACTGACATTGTCCTGTCATCAAATCACCTTGAACATTCACTTGGTGGTATCTCATGTTGATGTTTCCATTCTCATCCACCAGACCGATCAAATGTCCTGAGATAATCTTTCCCCCCTTATAAGCTGCCGTTAAGATCATTCCTTCCTGCTGGTAGTGAAAAACGGTCTCACTAGACGTTTCCCCATTAGGCGTATTCTGTACCGCACGAAAGGTTTTGTTGTTGTAGTTTATCATCTTGCTGTTCTTTTAATTCTCTTTTAAATGAAAATAGCAGGCGCTAATTTCGACTGCTTTTTGGTATCCAAATCAATACACATCCCAAAATTATTCACCACTTGATTGCCTAAAAATGGGAGAAAAAAACCAGCATAGTCAGAATGAGGGATCTGTATGTTTTCTAGCTTACCTGTTGCTAAATTGAGGGTATAAAAACAAGGAATTCTCGTTTCTTTCTGTTCTGTTACAGGACTATCATACAAACAAGAGAAATACACCCGATTATTTCGGATAAAAAAATCAGGAGCATAGTGAAGGGAATCGTCAAAATCTAAGGCAGTCTGCCAAACAATTACTCCATCCTTAAACAAGGTGGCAATATAATCCCCATCGATATAAAAGTAGGTATCTTTAGCAAGGAGCGCTACCCGATGAATCAATCGCTTAGCAGGCAAAGCGATTACGTTGGCTTCTTTTGTTTGAAAATTATAGGTAAAAGCCTCCGCTTTTTTTCTTGGGTTCGGCAAAACAAAGGTTTGCAATTCCTCATTCAACTGCCCATAACTCAAGGGACTTGCTCCTGGGAAGGTATACTGTATTTCTTCCGTTTTTATATCGAGTACAACGACCTTCTCCCTTTTTTTGATATCACCTCGAACGAGAATTACTCCGTCTATGGGAGTAAACAAGGCTTCGTATCCAAAAGCAACCTTGGTTGCAGCCACTTCCTTTTGGGTTTCTACTTCGACCAAGCGAATGAATCGCTTACGGGTATCAAATGTCGTATCAATTGCGAGCACTTGTTTGCCATCTACTGTTATAGCTGTGATTTCACTTTCTTTGGGTTGGGCGGTCATCCAATATTTCTGATTGGTTTCAAAATCGTAAACAAAACTACCATAACTCAAACTATCGTGAAAAAAGGCGCGTGAACTCGCTTCACTTACCCCAAAATCACTATAGTAAATCTCTCTCTTTTTTGTGCTCTTTTTCATAAGGAACTTTTTTGAGGTGTAAGATACTTTTTATTTTGGACTATTTTTATTCATATGAGGATTTATCTCATCTAGTTTATATTTTGTTTTGGTATTCGATGAACCTACGCTACGCTACGGTTTGGGTGAGGTTTGGGTGAGATTAGCCGAAAAAGACAAAACCAAAATCTTAGACACTTTAAGAGACAGTGCCCAACAAAAGAGCAAACAACAAAGAACAAAAAAAACAACCCCCTATATCTATTTCTTCCTATTTAGGGAATAAATAACGCTAAATACGACTAGTTTTCCTGCCCTAAAAATAAATAAAAATCACTATATCAATACTTTACAAACAACCTGTTTTATCTTTGTTCGGTAGTTGTTCGCTAATTGTTGAATAAAACTGCAGTTTTACTAGGTTCTAAGCTACTATTACCGAACAAAACTAAAAGAAAACCCAAACAAAACCCCTGCAACTTTCCCTTCTCCCATTTATCTCACCTAGTTTACATTTTGTTTAGGTGTTCGATGAATCTTCACTTCGTTACGATTTTCACTTCGTTACGATTTGGTGAGATTTGGTAAGGTTAGAAGTTTACACAGTTTTTGGTACAGTGCCAAAGCGACCAACAACGAGCAAAGAGCAAAGAGCAAACCATCAGCCACTCACCATCAACCACTTACATTTTTATCACAAAAAAAGTAGCAAATATTCCTAGCAAAGCCTTGTATTGAATACAAATTATCCTATATTTGCACTCGCAATACGGTAGTAAAGCAGACTACTGGAGAAATGGCAGAGTGGTCGATTGCGGCAGTCTTGAAAACTGTTGACTGTAACAGGTCCGGGGGTTCGAATCCCTCTTTCTCCGCAAAGAAAACCGATAACGAGAGTTATCGGTTTTTTTATTT
>JASLHL010000204.1 GCA_030152225.1 Flavobacterium sp.
TATTTTTAATGGACTCAGTTGTTCCATAAATACTACGCTTATGGCATTATATCCTTTAAATTTCACATACTATGGTGCAAACCAAGTCATGACGCTTAAAAAATATAAAGATTTTGATTCCTTTGGTATTATTCACAAAGCAAAACCTATCAATGTTTGGGGACAGTTAACTGATCTGAACCTTCCATTTCCAACCTCAGATATAAACCGAGATGATTTGAATATTTACAAAAAGGAATCCAATTTAGAAGATATGGATGATATAGTAGATAGAGCTGTAACATACTTAGAAAATGTACAAGGAAAAAAATTATTAGGACTTGCGACTGGTATGTCACTTACTCGCGGTCTTACAAAAAAAGGTATTTGGTCTCAAAATACCCCTGAAAATGAAAATGTTTTATTTTTCTCGCCTCGAAATAACAATAAGTTTTATACACGTGTTCTTAGTGGGAATTCATTTGATAACAGTCTATTACCTAGAAACTATGTTGCAGAAATAAACTACTATATCAGTTATTATAAACCTAATGACAATTTTTTAAGTTATTTATACAAAGATGGTAACAAATGGTGCATTTATATTTCTGCTTTAAAATCGGGTGTATTCTCAATAGATATTGATAATATGTTGGAAGGAAAAACTTTTAATGTTTTAGAAAGTAAAAATATTAAACCATTAATAACTACTGTTCAAAATGGTCTGATTTATGTAAAAAGTGAATCAAATTCAGGGTACTTAGTCTTAATAGAAAATTAAAAATGACTGAACAACAAATCGCCAACACCGCCAAAAGTAAACTACAAAACGATTTACTTGCCAAGATAGGAAGGCAGCTCCAAGAACGAACTGGTAATGCATCCAATAAAACAACTGTACGCGCTCGTTTCACCCAAAAACAACTGAGACGTATTGTTATCGATGCACCAAAATACATATTCATCCAAAACTATGGATTTGAAGGCAACAAACGCAATACAGTACACATGAGGCTACAAGCTAAACGAACCATTGACGATGCCATTAAAGACACCGATATCATGAACTATTTAGCGGATCATATATCGGAAGTAAGAGCGGATGAATTTGTAGCTGTTTTTGGTAAGTAATAAAATAAGCCAGGTAAAGTTTACCTGGCTTATTGTTTAGAAATACGTCAATAGATGTTCTTCAAATGCCTCTAATGCTAGATTTAGCAAACACATAATTTCACCATTAACAAGGTTTGATTTTTCTAATACGACTAATACAATCTTAAATAAAATGAACTTTTTCATAATTAAAATATTAAGATGCATATAGTCATTAATGCTCTCAGTTTTAAATTGAAATATTTTATCAGACGACGATTGAAAACAAGGAATTATTGAGGTTATTTCCTGTCCTTTTTTTCCACTTTTCACAATCAGAAATTTGTATCAAAATCGATATAAATGGCTGATGTAAAGAGAAATATACACATTTCAATCAACGGAAAAGAAGTCACCAATTCCCTATCCGGATTACGTGGTGAGATTCGAAATGTAGAACGCGATATCCGAAACTTAAATCGGAATGATAAGGACTATCAAAAAACACTACAAGAACACCAACAACGACTCCAGGCAGTACGCAATGAATACGCGGCAGCTCGAGGGGAACTGGGACAAACTCCTTCTCTACTTCGAAGTATCAAAAACGAATTAGGAGATGTAGGAACTGGAATGCTAAAAGCTTTTACTGTTTCTGCAGTAATTGGTTCCTTCGTCAATGGTGTCAAGAGTGCGTTTAATACGATCAAAGAATTTGATCAAGCCCAAGCGGACTTAGCAGGTATTTTAGAGACAACCAAATTAGGTGTCATAGGATTAACCTTTGAAGCGATAAAACTCGGTGCAAAACTGCCATTTACCTCTACCGAAGTATCTCGAGCGCAATTGGAACTTGCTAAGCTAGGTAAATCCATGGATGAGATTAAGAACATGACACCAGGCGTTTTGAATGCGGCAATTGCCATGGATTCCGAACTAGCTCCTGCAGCAGAACTCGTTGCTGGACAATTGAATTCCTATGCGGAGGGAAGTGCTCAAGCAGGAAAGTATTCGGACATTTTATCCAATTCGACCAACATATCAGCAACTTCTTTCGAATATCTCTCAACGGCCCTTCCTAAAGTATCGAAAGCTGCGGCTGTGGCCAATGTATCTTTTGAGAAATTAAACGCAACCTTGGGTGTACTTTCTGATGAAAACATTGCGGCCGAAACTTCGGGTACCAGCTTCCGAAATATTTTGTTGATCGCATCTAAAGAAGGGGTTCATTATGAAAAGTTATTGGAACGCGTTAAAAACTCAACGAACCAGTTAAGTACCGCAACTGAACTATTTGGAACGCAAAATGCTATCGTTGCAGTTACCTTGGCCAATAGTACAGATAAAATTCAAAGACAAACTGAAGCACTGGAAAACAGTTCCGGTAGTGCTGAGAAGTTAGCCACTGAAAAAATGAACTCAATAACAGGAGATTTAAAACTTTGGGACTCTGCAATTGAAGGATATATTTTAGGCATCGAAAAAGGAGATGAAGCCATCGGTACATTCACAAGAAGTATTATTCAATTTGGTACAGAATTAATCGGTCTAATAACTCCCACTCGAGGCGTTACGGATGAGCTATTTGACCAACAAATGGCTATCAATGAATTAGTTTCGAAAATTACTGCTTCTAATATAAAAGAGGGAGAACGTTTGGACTTACTCAAACAGCTCAAAGCAAACTACCCAGAATACATTGGCCAAATTGATATTGAAAAGGTATCTAATGAAGAACTTCTGACAACCTTAAAGGATATTAATCAAAATTATCGTGAACGCATTCAATTACAACTTGAAGTTGAAAAAGCAGATGAACTACGAAATTCACGAGATAAAACAGCCAAAAAAGTGGCTGAAGTCGAGAGTGATTTACAAAAAAGATTAGGTAAAATATCTAGAGATAATCAACTCGATATCAATATTGATCCGACAAACATTGAAAAGTCTGCAGAGGAAGTCATGAAAAAGTTAAAAGAGATGGGAAAATCAACCTTCATGTTCTCTGATTATTCTTCGATTAAAAATGACTTAAAGAATATTGAACTACTTCGAGGCGCTGAAGAAAGGATTAATGAAACATTAACTGAACAAGTAACTATTGTAGAAAGTGTATCAACTAAATACAACCAAAAAACAGAAAAGCAATTAAACGATGAAGCTCAAAAACTGGCAACTTTACAAGAGCAAGTCAAAGTTGCAAAAGAACTTGGAGGAGTAGAAGGTAAAGACTTCAATGCTTCTGAAATTGAAAGCGTACAACGGTATATCATAGCTAAACAAGCAGAATTAGACATCGTAAATAAAAATGCTACAGCCAAAAAAGAACTATCTGAACAAGAGCTTAAACGCTTAGAAAAGCAAAAAGAACGCGAAAAGGAAATATTTCGAAAGGCTGAGGAAGAAATCGACAAGATTCTTTTAGATTCTCTTCAAAAACGAGAAACAGCTACGCTTACAGGTGTAGCTAAAGAGATTAAAGCCATTGAAAACAAGTACGCGCAAGACTTAATTAAATTCAAAGATCACAAAGCTCGATTTGCAGAACTCGAAGCTGCTAAAGATGCTGAAATTGCTGAAGTAAAACGCTTAAAAAACGTTGACTACATGCTTCAGCAATTCGAAATAGAAAAGTCAATTGAGGAGGAAAAAGAAGTTTGGAGACTAGAACGATTGGCCGAAAACGCTTCTTCTGCTGAAGAAAGGCAACTACTGTTAATCGATAAAGCGAGATTCATTGCTGATTTAGAAATTCAAACAGAGCTTGAGAAAGAGTTAGCCAAGATTGAAAATGTCGAAATGGCTGAAGATTTAAAACAAGCCATTCGCGATAAATATGCTCAAAAGAAAGCCCAATCAGATGAACACTTTGCTACTGCAGAAAAAGCACTAAACAGCAAAAAAGTAGATTGGACCAAGATTACAGAAGAGGAAAAACAAAATATTGCTAAAAACTCGTTGAACATGGCTTCAGAAGCCTTCAATGAGGGAACGGGAGCCTGGAAAGCAGCAAAGATTGCAGAAACCACAATTTCAACTTACCAATCAGCTACCAATGCCTACAACTCATTATCAGGAATTCCAGTTGTAGGTCCTGCGCTAGGTGCAATCGCCGCTGCCTTAGCGGTAGCAACAGGATTAAAGAATGTACAGAAAATCGCTTCTACTAAGGTCCCTAAAATGCCAAGCTACTACTATGGAGGTCCGACAGGATCGGGCAATCCTTCCTTGGGTGGTGATCAATATGGATCATTTACGGGAATGACCCATGCAGATGAATGGGTAGCCCCTGCTTTTATGACGCAGAACCCTCGCTATGCTTCTACTTTTCAATGGTTAGAAAATGAAAGAAAGCAAACGTTGAGAGGAGAAAGTACGGTTAATAGTAATGATAGTCAACTCTCCAGTGCAGCGATTGCTCTTGCAACGGCAACCATGCAACTGAGTGAAGTACTAGCTGGAGGAATTGAAGCAAATGCAAAAATTGGTTACAAAGAAATCAATGAAATGAACAAACTAAACGAGGATATGAACCTCTCTTCTAAATATTCGAAAGTCCAATGATCACAATAAAAGAACAACCAACCGGAATGGTGTTAGACTCTGATTTTATTCAATATGATGTAACGATTGACAACCCCAATCATTACATTGAATTCAGTAGTTCGGAACTAACCTTAACCCTTCCTAAGTACGAAGGAAACAACGCCAGTCTTCGAATCAACAATCTATTCAGAAACAAACCCATTTTAACGACACAGGTAACTGATCACATTAAGAAAATCAACAATATTTTTACCTTCAGACCTTCTTTTACAGAAAAGAACAAAGAAGATTTTATTGATCAGAAAGTAGCGAACCAAATACTAATTTTGTATTCAAGTTCAAGCATGCAACAATTGCCTAGACTCCCTATTTCTTTTTTGGGTGGTGCAGACTCCTTGGTGATGTCTTCTGAAGGAATAGTATCAATTCCTTTTTTAGTCCAGGAAAAACAAACCCTACAAGTACGTTTAGTAGATCAGAAAAACAACTTGATTAGTTTACAATTTATCGATCAGGCACAAGGGTATTATGTGTTTGAAAAGGAGCTAAAATTGGATTACCCTGTTGAATCTTTAACTTTAGAGGTAATTGGAAAACAAACAATTACCAAGCAGATCCGTGTGCTCAAGAACAAGCGATTTAAACCACTGAATATTCGCTTCAAAAATCAATTTGGTGCAATACTATACACTCAACTATTTGCATCCATAAAAATGGAAGAAGAACTAAATTATTCTACCATTCGCAATCAGAATGGAAGGCTCTTAACCAATGAAATTAATTCAATTTCGAATCTCACAGTCAATACAGGTTATTTGCTCAATGCTGAATTCTTTATTGTTTCGCAAATTTGTAACTCCTTACAAGTAGAAATTGAGATAGAGGGCACCTATATCCAAGTAGTTCCCACGCAAAAAAAGTTTCCCAAGTTTGAATCCAACAAGTGGGTAACAGCTACACAATTAACTTTTCAATATGTAAACTATGAAGCTAATTAGTATATTTTACAACGGCGTTGAGATTGATTATATCTTAGAAAGCTTAACTTTAAAAACAGATCAGTCCATTTTTCCTGATTCCCTAAAGTTCACGGCCAGTGAGTTTCCTTTTCTTCTAATCGAAAACGAAAAAACAGAAACGGCCTTTGGGAAAAACAACGTTATTCTCCATACCCCCCAATACTTTACCATTGAGGTGAGAACCTTTAATACAATTACGCAAGGTGAATTGCAGATACTGGAGTGTTTTAATGGATATCGAAAAGCTAATGTTCGTTTTGCAAGTAAATTATACAGTGCTGGATCTGAAAAGATCAAGGAAATGGGAACGTCCATTTCTGTTGTCAATGAATTTCCTCCAAGGCCATTTACGGAGAAATACGAGGGGATTGCACCAAATCCAATAGCCTATGCAAACTATGTCAAAACTACAGAAGAAGGGGCTTTTCCCCAACAATTATGGAAAGCTCCTTTCATTTCATTTCCCAATAAATATGGAGAGCCTAAAGAAGGAGATACTTGGTATAATTATGCAGGAGGATACAATGTGGTAATAGAAGATGAATATGTGTTAAACACAGAAAATCTTACTTCGGAAGGAATCGTTATTGACTCAAGAAATATCCCAACTTGGTGTGTCTATCTACTAACACCCTTACTGTTAAAGTGTGCTCGATTAGGACTATCTTTTCCTCAAGAACTATTGGAAGATCCGTTTGCTTGTAGTCTAGCGTTTTTAACTAAAGAAAATAACCTAACTGAAATTTATACAACACTAGAAAAAGAAAATATTTACTTTTCAAGTGCCACGTGGTACAACTTGAATGTTCCAGGAACTGAAATCTGGCAAAAGAAATTTGAATTAGACAACCAAAGGCCTGGAAAATACATGTTCAAGTATAAATTCAAATCACAAGATGATATTTTAGATATTCTCGTTGGAAATGCAAAATGGAGAAAATCTATTGAATATCGAAAGTTTAAAGGTGAAGAAGCTTATTTTGATGGTGAATTTAATTTTGAAATTAAACCTGAGGATACTGGCTATCCAGTGGCTATTTATTTTCACAGTAGAAATGCGCGAGACATTCACGAATGGGATATCGAGCACTTATATGTAGAAACGCTATTACATCAACCAGGTTTTATGTTTCATCCTACTATTGAAATCGGTCGATATCTCCCTGATTGGACATTTTCAGAATACCTGAATCAACTGCGTATTCTGTTTAATATTCAATTCGTGGAAACTAACAATGGAACCAAACTCGAAGTAATCTATCTGGATCAACATTTAAATGAAGTGGATTATGTAGATCTTGGAAGTTTATATATCAATGGTTATACTAAATCTGAGGTTATCCAGCTCAAGTATAAATTTGATAATACGATTGATCCTGTATACCTATACTCAGAATATGAGGGGATTGTAGATGTAACAGAGGAAAAGATTAAGGTTTTTGAAAGTAAATTCAAAAGAACTCATACGCCCTTAACCAAAGAGGAAGAAGATAAATCAGGCGTCGGCCTAGTGCTTATCAATGGAACAACGGACGATTTAACTACAAGTGTTGAAGATACCACAGTAACTACAGCTGATATCTTTAAGCGATACTACAAGACAACCGCTCCCAAATATTTACAATCTAACCGATTGGCTGTAGAATTAAATGTAACACAGCTAACCTTACATAGCATCGAGGCCAAAAAGCGCGTATTGATCAATAAACTTCCTTATTATGTTGAATCTATTAGTAAGGAATCCTCAATTTCTTCCCTCATAACAATCAAACTCGATTTAATGCCTATATAATAAAAGCCTGCTATTCTGCAGGCTTTTCCTTTTTGATAATATTGTCGAGAAACATAATTTGATCATTCATCACATCCTGAACTACATGTACATATTTCATCGTCATATCTAGAGAAGTATGTCCGAGTAACTTCTGCAGCACTTCTACTCGACCGCCTTGCATTAAGAAATTAGTTGCAAACGAATGGCGTGACATATGGTAATTCACGTGTTTTTTTATACCGACGATTACAGCGATTTCTTGTACTCTCTTTCGGAGTTTTTCTTTAGAAATTTCCGCAAATATATAACCATCCAACACCAACTCTTTCGCAACTCCATTGAGTTTAATTTGTTGAATTTGTTTGGTCTTCACCGCTTGAAAAGTAAGCAATGTTTCATTGTTGACAATCTTATTCTGATCCAACGCTTCAATATCACTAATACGCAATCCCGTAAAACAACTGAAAAGGAATTTTGCACTAGCGACTTTGTGCGGTTCTTGGATGAAAGGAGACTTATAGTATTGATAGATGCTGTTGATCTCTTCTCCAGTTAAAAAGTTTATTGTTCCTCTCATCTGTCGATGGGGTACTTCAGAGTAGTTTAGGGGTGTCCAAATACCTACTTTATTTGCTCGAGCCAAATACTTCTTGACATTTTTAGTTAAAGTAGAAATCGTATTGTGGGAATTTTTCTCTTTGGTTTTGAAATAGTAAATCACCTGATCAATAAACTCTGCTGTGATTTCGTGAAATAGGATTCGTTCCTGGTACCGTTTCAGCTTTCGAACGACCGAACGCTGTTGTACATAGCTCGAGGCGGCCAAGACAATCTTTTCCTTTTCCAGTTCTAACTCATAGAATTTAATAAAATCGATGGATGCGGAAGGATTTTCAAATTCATCCATTAAAAGCTGCATCGTCAAGGGGCGTTTAGATAACCGATAAGCGACTTCTATCTCGTTAAAGTCTGCTAAGGTCTTTTCGATAAGTAAATTGAAATCTGCGTATCCTTTGTTGCGTTTCTTAACGCGTTGTTTGACTTCATCAAAGTCTTTGATCGGTACAAAGATTTGAAGAGGACTTCGCTTCATTTCTTTGTTCAAGAAGATTTGAACATACAAAGCATTGGTCCCATCTACTCTTGTGTAATCCTTTTTAACGATTACTTTGTAGGTTATTTTGTTTACAAACTTACCACTCGAATTTTGTGGGAAGTTATTTGGGAAACAATATGGTTTTTTTGAGATTTTATCTGACATGATTTTTTTTTAAAAGGGAATCACAATCCCTTACCAATAGTGAGTTGCAATGCTTTATAAAAAACATCTAAAACATTGCAAATCACCTGTTTGCGTCCGCGGAAGGGCTCGAACCCTCAACCCTCAGAGCCGAAATCTGATATTCTATCCAATTGAACTACGCGGACTGACCTAAAATATTATTTTGTTAATAGTGTTTTTACTATTGTTGAAATTGTTTTTCCATCCGCTTTACCGGCCAATTCTTTGGATGCCATTCCCATTACTTGTCCCATGGCAGCCATTCCTGCATGATTTCCATCAGCGATAATCTTAGCAATAATCGCTTCTACTTCTTCATTAGACAATTGTGCTGGCAAGAATTTCTCAATAACTGCAACCTGTGCTAATTCAGGTTCAACCAAATCAGCTCTTCCTTGTTCCGAAAAAATCGCAGCGCTATCTTTGCGTTGTTTAACTAATTTCTGTAAGATCTTAATCTCCTCCTCTTCGCTGATTTCTTCCTTAGAGCCTGATTGAGTTTGCGCTAATAACAATTCTGCTTTAATAGCTCTCAAGGCCTCTAAAGCGACACTATCTTTTGATTTCATGGCGCTTTTCATCGCATCCATAATATTTGCTTGTAAACTCATATCTTTTTTATTTGATTTTGCAAAGATATAAAAAAGCCGGTAAAATAAGATAATTTCGCCATTTTTACTTTTTAATATCGCTGTAGATGCTACCGTGTATTGAGCTCCTATTTCTCTTTTGTTTTCTCAATAGCAAGCCAAGCCTCCTCTACGATGACTTTAATTTTATCGGTGATTAAACGATCTTCCTTTGAAAACTAGAGTACTGTAGGACATAACAAGATTGAGGCTATTCAAATTATATGATATTTAAAGTGGATTGAGATCATAACCATCCTGCGTTTTTTCAATAATAACCCAAGCGTCATCTGCGATCACTTTAATTTTGTACGTAATTAAAATATTTCCTCTCAAGGGTTCTTCTGTTCTAGAGATCAATTCAACCCCTCTACTTTTGTCAGGTCTAAATTCATAAGAAGTAACCGTCACCCAATCACTGGCATCTACCCATTCACTTTCTAAATACTGAAGGGTTAATTCTTGGTTGGGCTCCACTAAAGAAGGATATTTGAATATTTGTAAATCTGTAGCATAATGAACGCGATAATACGGTTGCGATGTGCCATTATACTTTAAATTTAAACCCATACCATCTCCTCGATTAACCATGAATGGCAAAGTATGGTCCTTCCAAAAATACACTTGATAAAGGTATCCCCATTCTGTTTGTTGATTAGGATCTGCATATTCAACTACAATAAATTCTTTTCCTGCTGTAGCGCCATACCATGGTGTATCAATATACGCATTCTCGCTTATATCACTTGTTGCTGTTTTTTCCACAAAAGTAACCGGTGTGCGATCGGTAACCGTATAGGGCTGTGTAAACTCCAATTTTTTAATCACCTCATCGGCTAGGTATTTGGCCTTTACGTAAATACTATTGGGTTGGGAAAAACAACCAACCGATACCAATAGAAACAAAATCAATAATTCTATTTTCTTCATAATTAATGCTGATTAGGGTAATAAATAATAAAATTTGAAGGATCATCAATCGAATGACCGCCGTATATATAAAAATTCCCATCCCTTGCCTCTGTACCAACATAATCCAATAGAATCATGGGTACATTGTTTCGGTTTGCAAAAGCAATATCTGCTAGTGAAAAACCCACTTTCCTATAATTATCCTTAGGCAAATAGGTCAAAGGCGTATGGGTATGAAATACGGCTATTGCTACTGCTGTCAGAGGAATCACATTATTCTCATCGGAATTAGATGCAACACTACCATTGCCAAGATTCACAGCCCCATTCGTTCCTGCTCCACCTTGTACATATGCACCATACTTGATAGTACCGAGATATAATTTATCGCTAACTTCATCGTAAAAAACATAAGCACCCGCTTCTCTCCTTCCCTCCTCTTCAGAAGCTGAATGAGTTGTCTGAATGAAAATTTCCTGTAATTTACCTACAATTAAAGTGTCATTTAAAATTTTTTGTGCATTTAAATACTGAGGAGAGTTTTGGTCTACCTCCACACCATTATGTAAATTACCATTACTTGGAGATCCACCGCCACCTTCAACATCGTTGGGAAGTGTACTCATAGAAGGATACATCTCTAGCCACAAATCGCCAATCCCCGTTCCTCCACCAGCTCCTGGAACACCAATTAAGATTTCAGGTAAGATAATAGGAGGGCCACCATCATAGCAATTACCAAGCTCATCTTCTAAATAACAGAAGGCTGTTGCTTGTTTGTAAACACCAGGCTCTACTTTTCGTTGCTCCAAAGAATGATCATCTTTGGAGCAAGAGAGCAACAAAAAAACAGGAAGAATAAAATAAAGTTTCCTCATATGCAATTGGGTTAAATAAAATCCATTTAACCCAAAAAACATACCTTAAAAGTCACATAATGAACACTTTAAACGAATTAATTAACAATCAATCAACAATAATTGAATAATTACATTAATTTTAAAAAAAACGGGATGAAAAGAGAATAGCTTTCCTTAGACATAAAAAAAAACAGTAGTAAACGAAAGCTTACTACTGTTTGATATTAAAACGCTCTTGTATTATAGCGTATTAGTCTACATTATCGTGTAAAAACGAATTGTTTGATCTCAATTTAGGATCGTTATTTCCGTCCACACCGAATGAAATTCTCGACTTGTTATTCTCGTCATTTACTTCATCTAAATCAACACCTAAACGCTTATAAGCCGGTTCTTTTTCCAAATCTGAATAATGTGCCGTTGAGTTGTTGAACTTATAGTTGAAATCCTTCATCTTTCTTCTGCGCTCTGCAGCACGACTTCTCAAGGTAAATTCTTCAATGCTCATTTCTGTTGGATTCATCTCGTCATAATCATCAGCAGAAGCTTCTACTTCTACTTTATTTACTACGGGAGCATCCTCAGCGCGTACTGAAAACTTAAATTCTTCCGCAATTTCCTCTTTGTGTGTACTTACAGGTTTAGCTAAAGATAGTTCTTCTTCTTTATCCATATAGTCTTCCAAAGAGAAGCGAATAATCTCTTCTTTTTTCGCTGATGCTTGTGCCATTACTTCATTCGCACGACTTACTGCTTCGGCAGAAGCCATTTCGATTTCAGCTAACTCTTCCGTAAGATGGTGTACAATTGGCGCAGCTGATTCTTGTTTTTTAGGCGTTACAATGACAAATTCAGGGTCGAATACTTGGATATCTCGGATATCTTTTTGTTTAACAGCTGAAGGATCATTGTTCGACTGATCGATAGTACGCTCTTCCGTTTTGGGCGTTACAATTTCGAAAAATACGTCTAAATTAGCAGCATCTGCGGTTCTTCTTTCAAAAGCCAATTCCTCTACTTCGCCTGTTGGTTGAGTTGGGAATCCAGGTCCACCAAAATCGTCATTATCATCGTCACCTTCGTAATCATCTTCTAAGGTAAAAACTTTACGTGTTTCCACCTCGTTATGTACTTCTTCTTTTTCCATTTCTAACTCATGGCTTTCTGGAGTAGAAACGCGCAAAGGTTGATCTGGTGTTGTAAATCCGAAAGAAGGAACAGCTGCCGTTTGCGTTAAATCGCGCACTACTTTTTGTTCTTCTTCTAGGGTGTGAATAATAACTTTAGGTTCCGAAGAATTAACGATACTCTTTTGTTGCTCGTAGTTAAATCCCGTTGCAATAATCGTTACAGAGATCGCTTCACCTAATGATTCATCTTCACCAACCCCCATAATGATATTGGCATTATGACCTGCTTCTGTTTGGATGTGATCGTTAATTTCACCGATTTCATCAATTGTAATTTCATTCGTACCAGAAACAATCAATAACAATACGTTTTTAGCTCCTGAAATCTTGTTATCGTTAAGCAATGGAGAATCTAACGCATCAATAATTGCATCTTTCGCTCTATTGTCACCAGATGCAGTTCCCGACCCCATAATAGCGGTACCGCTATCTGACAATACTGTTTTTGCATCTTTTAAGTCAATATTTTGCGTATAGTGGTGCGTAATAACTTCGGCGATACCACGGGCAGCAGTTGACAATACCTCATCTGCTTTGGAGAAGCCAGCCTTAAAGCCTAAGTTTCCATATACTTCACGTAATTTATTGTTATTGATAACGATAAGAGAATCCACTTGTTTTCTCAATCGATCAACTCCTTTTAACGCTTGTTCTTGACGAACTTTTCCTTCAAACTGGAAAGGAATCGTTACAATCCCAACCGTTAATATATCTCTTTCTTTTGATAATTGTGCGATCACAGGAGCTGCACCTGTTCCTGTTCCTCCACCCATACCTGCGGTGATAAACACCATTTTGGTATTGGTATCGAGCATTTTCTCAATTTCTTCTATACTTTCTAAAGCAGATTGTTGTCCAACTTCTGGGTTTGCCCCAGCACCAAGTCCTTCGGTTAGGTTAACCCCTAACTGAATTTTATTGGGTACTGAACTATTTTCTAAAGCCTGTGAATCCGTATTACAAACGATGAAATCCACGCCTTTAATTCCCTGCTTAAACATGTGATTGATCGCGTTACTACCTCCGCCACCTACACCAATTACCTTAATAACGTTTGATTGGTTTTTAGGCATATCAAACTTTATTCCTCCGAAATCTGTATTCTCCATATACGTATCGTTTTATTATTCTTGCTTTTCAATAAATTCTTTAATTTTTCTAAAAAAGTTTCCTATGAAACTACTTTCGAAGCGGTCTGCTGTACTAGGTTGCGCTTCTCTTGGCTCTTCCATAGGTTGTGAACGGTGTACTTCCACTCGGGGTTGGCTCACCGGTTCAACTGGCTCTTTTGGTGCGTTTACTTCTGCTTCCACTGGAGGCGTTTGGTAAATCACTTTTCTCTCTTCTGGTTTTGTTTCGACTTTCGTTTCTACAGCTCTCAGTTCTTCAACTGCAACCGCTCCTTTGTTGCGGTGTTTTTCGCTCTCCATGACTAATCCAACTCCCGTTGCATATAATGGACTTGAAACTTCTAAGCTCGAATCTCCAGCTAAATGCTCGTTTGGATATCCAATACGCGTATCAATACCCGTGATATACTCTACTAATTGTTTGATGTGCTTGAGTTCTGATCCTCCTCCTGTTAAAACAATTCCTGCGATTAATTTTTTCTGTGGATTTTCATATCCATAACTCTTAATTTCAGAAAAAACGAGTTGCACAATCTCTTCTACCCTTGCATTTATTATCTTAGAAAGATTTTTTAAAGAAATTTCTTTAGGTTCTTTTCCTCTTAATCCAGGAATAGAAACAATCTCATTGTCTTTATTTTCCCCTGGCCAAGCCGAACCAAATTTTACTTTTAAGATCTCTGCCTGACGTTCAATAATAGAACATCCTTCTTTGATATCTTCCGTAATGACATTTCCACCGAAAGGAACTACAGCCGTATGGCGAATAATCCCATCTTTAAAAATGGCTAAATCGGTTGTACCACCTCCGATATCTATTAGAGCAACACCCGCTTCTTTTTCTTCTTGACTCAATACTGCTTCTGCAGAAGCAAGCGGTTCTAATGTAATCCCCGCTAATTCAAGTCCTGCATCTTTGATACAACGTCCTGCGTTTTTTATCAAAGCAGCCTGACCTACTACCACGTGAAACGTAGCTTCTAAACGGCTTCCATACATTCCGACCGGTTCTTTAATTCCCGGTTCTCCATCTATTTTAAATTCTTGTGGTAAAACGTGAATAATTTCTTCACCAGGCAGCATACTCAATTTCTGAACCTGATTAATCAACTGTTCAATATCTTTATCTCCAATCACCTCATCGGGATTCGGACGACTAATATAATCACTGTGCTGAATGCTTCGAATGTGTTGACCCGCAATACCTACTACAACATTTTTAATCTTGTAGCCTGCTTGAGTCTCCGCATCTGCAAC
>JASLHL010000264.1 GCA_030152225.1 Flavobacterium sp.
TAAAAAGAAAGGTCTCGAATGGGATTAAAAAACTAGGAAGATGAGCGATAAAAAATATAAAACAGTAGAAGCTCCTGAAGGGTATGTAGGAGAAGGTTTTTTTGCCACTAAATTAAGTGAAGTTGTTGGTTTGGCGCGTTCGAATTCGATGTGGCCCTTGCCTTTTGCTACTTCATGTTGTGGAATTGAGTTTATGGCTACCATGGCAGCAACCTATGATATTGCGCGTTTCGGATCAGAACGTATGAGTTTCTCTCCTAGACAAGCGGATATGTTGATGGTCATGGGAACAATTTCAAAGAAAATGGCTCCAATTTTACGTCAAGTATATGAACAAATGGCAGAACCGAAATGGGTGATTGCCGTAGGTGCTTGTGCTTCTTCAGGGGGTATTTTCGATACGTATTCGGTCTTACAAGGAATTGACAAAGTAATTCCAGTAGATGTCTATGTACCTGGATGTCCTCCTCGACCAGAACAGATTCTTGATGGCGTAATGAGATTGCACGAAATCGTTAAAGCAGAATCCATCTATAGACGAGGAACCAAAGAATATGATGAGTTATTAAAATCTTATAACATAGAAAGTAAATAAATATGGCATTAGATAATCAAACCATTCAAAAAACTTTAATCGATCAATTTGGGTTGTCGGTTAAGGAATTTCACGAACAACACGACATGCTGATTATAGAAGTCGCGCCTGATTCCCTTCATGCTGTTGTTCAGTTTTTGAAAGAAAATGACCAGATGAATTTCAACTTTCTAACGGATGTTTGTGGGGTTCACTACCCAGATTCGGAAGAAGATCGTCAATTTGCCGTGGTTTACCATATGCACAATTGGATGGATAACGTGAGAATTCGCATCAAAACTTTTTTGAGCGGTAAAAATCCAACGGTTGATTCCGTAGTAGATTTATTTAAATCTGCGAACTGGCAAGAAAGAGAAACCTATGATTTCTATGGCATTAAGTTCAAAAATCATCCACAATTGAAACGTATTTTAAATATGGATGAAATGGAATCTTTCCCACTGCGCAAAGAATTTCCATTGGAAGATGAAGGAAGAACAGACAAAGACGATCGATTCTTTGGTAGAACGATTCACAATTGTTAATAACTGAGTAAGAGTCAAGAGTATGTCAGATTTATTATTACCACCAGAACAGCGATACGCGAAGCTTATCGAGGAAAAGTTTAAAGAAGATGGAACCGAGTTACAAATCTTAAACTTAGGTCCTACGCACCCAGCAACGCATGGTATCTTTCAAAATATTATCCTACTAGACGGAGAGAAAGTGTTAGATGGAGAGGGAACTGTGGGGTATATCCACCGTGCCTTTGAAAAGATTGCAGAAAATCGTCCGTTTTACCAAATTAACGTATTAACAGATCGTTTGAACTACTGTTCTTCGCCCATTAACAATACGGCTTGGTGGATGACTGTAGAAAAAGCTTTGGGTATTGATATTCCAAAACGCGTACAATATATGCGTGTAATTATAATGGAACTAGCTCGTATTGCAGACCACATCATTTGTAGTTCTGTTATGGGAGTAGATACTGGAGCCTTAACTGGATTCTTATATGTATTTCAATACAGAGAAAAAATATACGAAATCTACGAGGAAATCTCAGGGGCGCGTTTAACGACAAACATGGGAAGAATTGGTGGTTTCGAAAGAGAATGGAGCCCAACGGTATTCAAGAAAATTGAAGAATTCTTAGCTGAATTCCCTGCGATTTGGAGTGAGTTCGAAGGTTTATTGACCCGAAACAGAATCTTCATGGATCGTACGGTAGGTGTTGGTGGAATTTCTGCTGAAGAAGCGATTAACTTCGGATTTACAGGACCAAATTTACGTGCGGCAGGTGTAGATTACGATGTTCGCGTGGCAACTCCTTACTGCTCTTACGAAGATTTCGACTTTGAAATCCCTGTGGGAACTGCTGGAGATTGTTATGACCGTTTCTGCGTGCGTAATGCAGAGGTTTGGGAGAGTTTAAAAATTATCCGTCAAGCGTTGGACAAAATGCCAGAAGGTCCTTTCCACGCCGATGTTCCAGAATACTACCTTCCTCCAAAAGAAGATGTATATACCAATATGGAGGCGCTAATTTATCACTTTAAAATTGTGATGGGCGAAGTACCTGTTCCAGTAACGGAACTGTATCATGCAGTAGAAGGAGGGAATGGTGAGCTAGGATTCTACTTGATTACGGATGGTAGTAGAACACCCTATCGCTTGCATTTCAGAAGACCTTGTTTTATCATTTACCAAGCGTATAATGACATCGTACGAGGAGGAATGCTATCGGATGCGATTATCACCCTATCGAGTTTAAACATCATTGCTGGAGAATTAGACGCTTAAATCATGGAAACGAAGAAATACAAACAAACGATAAATATCACGCCTGAACTACAACAACGCATTGACGAATTGTTGAGCCACTACCCTGCTGATAAAAAGAAATCAGCACTTTTACCTGTTTTACATGCTGCACAAGATGCACATGATAACTGGTTAAGCGTGGAATTGATGGACAAAGTAGCAGAAATCTTAGGCATTTCCTCTATTGAAGTGTATGAAGTGGTAACCTTCTATACGATGTACAACCAAAAACCAATGGGGACGTATATGTTTGAGTTTTGCTTGACCTCTTGCTGTGGCATTCGTGGAGCAGACGATATGATGGAATACGCTTGTGAGAAACTAGGTATTAAACCCGGAGAAACGACACCAGATGGTTTATTTTCAGTAGTTGGTGTTCAGTGCTTAGGCGCTTGTGGATACGCACCCATGATGCAGTTAGGTGATTTCTATAAAGAACACTTAACACCTGAAAAAATCGACCAAATCATCGCTGATTGTAAGGCAGGAAAAGTAATTCTTCACGACAAATAGTACTATGGCGACAAAAATATTATTAGACAAGATCAATATCCCTGGGATAAAATCATACGACGTATATCGTCAAAATGGCGGCTATGCATCAGTTGAAAAAGCACTGAAAACTATGGCTCCCGATGATATTACGGAACAAGTAAAAGCATCAGGACTTAGAGGTCGTGGAGGTGCGGGATTCCCTGTGGGATTAAAATGGAGTTTCATCGACAAAAAATCAGGTAAACCAAGACACTTAGTTTGCAATGCCGATGAGTCAGAACCTGGTACATTCAAAGATAGATACTTAATGGAATATATCCCTCACTTATTGATTGAGGGTATGATTACGGCGAGTTATGCTTTAGGAGCTAACTTATCGTACATCTATATTCGCGGTGAATATATGTGGGTATTCAAAACCTTAGAAAGAGCCATTAAAGAGGCATATGCTGCTGGCTGGTTAGGAAAGAATATCTTAGGGACAGATTATTCTTTAGATTTACACGTGCACTGTGGTGCTGGAGCGTATATCTGTGGAGAAGAAACGGCCCTAATCGAATCCTTAGAAGGAAAAAGAGGAAATCCTCGTATCAAACCCCCTTTCCCTGCGGTAAGTGGTTTATGGGGAAATCCAACGGTAGTAAACAACGTGGAATCAATTGCTAATATTCCGTGGATTGTCAACAATTCTGGAGATGACTATGCGAAAATTGGTTTAGGACGTTCTACGGGAACCAAATTAATATCGGCTTCGGGGCATATTAGAAAACCTGGTGTTTACGAAATTGAGATGGGGATTACAGTGGATGAGTTTATCAATTCAGACGAATACTGTGGCGGAATGATGGACGACAGACCCATCAAGGCATTAATTCCTGGAGGTTCTTCTGTGCCAATCTTACCAGCCCATTTAATCTATAAAACAGCCAACGGAGAAGATCGTTTAATGACCTACGAATCCCTATCAGATGGTGGTTTTGAATCAGGATCTATGTTGGGATCAGGTGGTTTTATTGTATATAATGACACGGCTTGTATCGTGAGAAATACGTGGAACTTCGCTCGTTTCTATGCACATGAAAGTTGTGGACAGTGTTCACCTTGCCGCGAAGGAACAGGATGGATGGAAAAAGTATTACACCGCATTGAAACCGGTCACGGAACGATGGAGGATATCGACTTGTTGTGGAATATCCAAAGTAATATTGAAGGAAACACAATTTGTCCTTTAGGAGATGCTGCTGCTTGGCCAGTTGCCGCTGCTATTAGACATTTTAGAGAAGAGTTTGAATATCACGTTTTATTCCCAGAAAAAGTAAAGGATAGAAATCACTATGTTAGCGAACCTTTTTCGAGCGTAAAACACCTGATTAATAAATAATTCACGCTAATTTTTTAGCTAAAAAGCACAATTTATGAAAGTTACTATAGACGGACATGAAATAGAAGTAGAACCAGGAACATCCATTCTACAAGCAGCAAGAATGATTGGTGGGGAATCAGTTCCACCAGCGATGTGCTATTACTCCAAACTGGAAGGAACAGGCGGAAAATGTAGAGCATGTTTAGTAGAAGTTTCGAAAGGTAGTGAAGCAGATCCACGTCCGATGCCCAAACTAATGGCTTCTTGTAAAACAGGAGTTATGGATGGTATGGAAGTAAAGAGTATCTCTTCTCCTCGCGTTTTGGAAGCAAGAAAATCAGTGACTGAATTTCTATTAATCAATCACCCTTTAGATTGTCCAGTATGTGATCAAGCAGGGGAATGTGATTTACAAAACTTGGCTTTCCAACACGGAAAAGAACAAAAAAGATACCAGGAAGAAAAACGAAC
>JASLHL010000009.1 GCA_030152225.1 Flavobacterium sp.
TACTAAAGAAGTAAAACTGTAAAAGTACTTTTACAGTTTTACTTCTTTAGTATTTTATTGAAATACTTAAAAAATAGGTTTGTTCTTTTCATTAAAGCTTGTGGTTATCTCTTGTCCGAATTCGTTGAAGTGATGTTCTAATAGATTAAATAAATAAGCATAAATAGTAAGTTTATCTTCTGCGATGACTTGAATAATACGAGAAAGAATCTTATGATGCTCAGGGTCTATATACACCGATTTCCAATGACGTGCTGTGCTTTTGACATCTTTAAAAAAGAACTCTTCATAATCCACTACTTTACACTCTTTAGTAGAGTTCTGTTCTTTTTTTACACGCTTTTGCTTCTTTGGTATCTCTTTAGTTTCTTCATCTTCATCTCTTATACCAGGAGCATTGAGTTCAGCCTCTGTAAATCCATTAGGTCTTAGTCCATCAACCATTAGTGCCATCATCGCTTCTTCGTCAATTCTCTGTTTCTTTTTAAATTCTTCATCCATAATTTCTAGTTTTTTTCTCTGTTTATAATTCTGTTCAATTATCTATGTTGTTAGTTAAACGTAATTCTAACTTTTTATTTGTATCTCCTATCTTTCAGATAATAAACTATATAAAAGAACTATCACAAGTCTACTTGTGCGTTTAATCGTTGGGAGCTCTGTAAAGTCGTAGCTACGATTTTACGATTGTCTAACTAAAGCATTGATTGCTTTGACAAATAACTAGAGATACAGACAAACAATAGATAAAAGGGTACTTAAGTGGCGTCTTTGGCGTTAACTAATATGTTTATACACAGTGTTTACATTATAAAAAACATATTGTAAATATGTTGAAAAAGTTATCGAAAAGATAACAGCAAGTTATGTTTTGAGGCACTCGAAATTGAGATTCGAACTTTCAAAACTACTTGCCCTTACGCAGGGAGCTAAACCATTTCTCCGAAGTCGAATGGTTGAATTTTTAAAAATGGATTTATTATGGAAGAGAAAATCAGAAAACAGAACAAAGGTGGACGAAAACCAAAGGTCAATCCCAAAACAAACCGCTATGTTTTTCGTCTTACGGATTAAGAAAACGCTAAGTTCTTAGCTCTTTTTGACCAATCAGGAATCGACAATAAAGCAAAATTTATTGTTTCCATGATATTTGGAAAAGAATTCAAATCTGTAAAAGTTGACAAAGGAACGGTTGATTTTTATATGCGATTGACTTCGTTTCACAGCCAGTTTCGATCTGTTGGCGTCAATTATAACCAAATTATAAAGCTTTTATACAGCCAGTTTTCAGAAAAAAAGCATCTGCTTATCTCTATAAATTAGAGAAACAAATGGTTGAAATGGCGCAGATATTTAGAAAAGTAGTGGAGTTAACGGAGAAGTTTGATAGGAAGTATTTGGGGAAACAGCGTTGATATGTGATTTTGAAAACGTTATTCCGAAAAAAAACAAGTTAAATTTACGCATAAAAACAGTGCTTTATTACACCGAAATACAGTATATTGCACGATGTTTTTAAACATAAAAAAATCATATTACTATCTTTAATTCATCAAAATGAATAGGATAAAAGAAATCTTAGAACAAAAGGGCATTAAGCAAACCTGGCTTGCAGAACGACTCGGAAAGAGTTATAATATTGTTAATGGCTATGTACAGAATAGACAACAACCTCGTTTGGAGGTTTTATATGATATTGCAAAAATATTAGATGTTCCAGTAAAAGAATTATTGACTGAATTTAAAGATGAAAATAACTGATTAATGAGTACAAAGTTTTTCACAAATACAGAAGAAAATACAGTTTTTCATAAGTTCAAAGGCATACTCGAAAACATGAAAGACGTCTTTGCCTTTCATGCTGTGGTAGGTTATTTTCGTTCTTCAGGATATTTTGCCTTACAACCGTATTTAAAGAATATCAAGGATATAAAAATATTGGTTGGTATTAATGTTGACCAAATGTTTGCTGATGCTCAGAAAAAAGGGCTATTGTATTTTGGTGACGAACAAAAAACAAAAGACGAATTTTTAAGCTGGTTTATACAGGATTTGAAGGATGCTAAATATTCTAAAGATGTAGAAGAAGGTATCTTGCAGTTTATCCAAGATATTATAGATGGCAGAATAGAAGTACGAGCGCATAACTCCAAAGCGATCCATGCGAAATTCTATTTATTTCTACCTGAACTACATTCTGAACATTCAGATGGCTGGGTGATTATGGGATCTTCCAACCTAACGGAAGCAGGTTTAGGGATTAAAAAATCACCTAATTACGAATTGAATATTGCATTAAAGGATTTCGGTGATGTTGAATTCACCAAATTAGAATTCCAAAGTCTTTGGCAGCAATCAACAACGATCTTGCCTGCTGATATTTTAGAGTTTAAGAAAAAAACCCATATTGGACAGGTGTTTACTCCATTTGAAATTTATCTTAAATTATTAATCGAATACTTCGGAAACAATATTGATTATGACCCTGACACTGTTGGCGATTTACCTAAGAGCTATAAAAAGCTAAGTTATCAGGTAGATGCTGTTAATCAGGGGTTTCAGATGTTAATGGATCATAACGGTTTCTTTTTAGCTGATGTTGTTGGTCTCGGTAAGACAATAATCGCTTCTATGATTGCTAAGCGATTTCTAGTTGCAAATGGCTCGTTAAACACCAAAATATTGGTGGTGTACCCTCCTGCCTTGGAAAAAAACTGGAAATCTACATTTAGGATGTTTGGAATTGACAGACATACTAAATTCGTCACTAATGGAAGTTTGGAGAAAATAGTCAATGGTGAGGACATGAACTATTGGGCTAAAGAAGACTATGATTTGATATTGGTTGATGAGGCACACAAGTATAGAAATCATACTTCACAAGCTTTTGGGCTGTTGCAACGTATTTGTAAATCTCCAAGAAATGGCGAAGGATTGGTGGCAGGAAAGAACAAAAAAGTAATACTAATTTCAGCTACTCCGCTTAACAATAGACCGCAGGATCTCTATTATCAATTATTATTGTTCCAGGATGCAAGAAGAAGTACGCTTCCCGTTACTAATCTCCAATCGTTCTTTGGCCCCATCATTCGGGAA
>JASLHL010000028.1 GCA_030152225.1 Flavobacterium sp.
TATTTTAAACCATACCTAATAATCATTTCTTCAGCAGACATAGTTGAATACCCCGCTCCTTTAACTACTCCATTTTGTGTATATGTATAAATAGACTGCCCAGAACTATTTGCTCCCATATACCAGCTTTTTCCATATGAATCTACGCCTAATGGTCTTGTATTAGCTAGTTTTTGTATCAAAGCTCTATTTGCAGGAGTATCAGCAAGTTTACCACTGCCCTTAAATAAATGATTTGCTAACCTTCCCTCAGGTATAGCATTAGCTATACTAAATCCTTTAGCAGCAACTAATTCAGAAGCTATAGCTGGAAGGATAAAAGACCCCACACCTTCAATGTAATTCAACATAGTTTCCTTAGCTCTTGCAGTCTCTCCTGTTGCATTTACCCAACCATCATAAGCCATTTGTAAATTACCCATGACACTTTTGTCATTTTTACGCTGATAATTTACATTTGTTATTCCGGCTTTATTAAGATCTTTTATACTATTATATATATCAATAGATCCATCATTATTATGGACGGAGAAAACATCAGTTGGGTCTCCTTCCCAATCAGTACTCGTTATTTCGTAAGCATTATAACTTCCTTTGTTGTTATTATCGGGATAAACATTCCATGCAGTTAATCTTCCTCCATCCCCTCCAGTTGTATCTTCCGCACTCATCCCCGTCGGGTCAATCAGATTTATCGGATTATTGTGTACATAATGATATGGATTCCATCCTGGAAACTTCTCCGCTAGTGGGTCCACACTCAGAAATATACTCACACCAGGGTCATAGTATCGTGCACCATAGTAATAATACCCTGTCTGCGGATCTAGCTCTTTGGCGTTGAACTTATACACATTCTCCAAAATGTTATTCGTACTTTGTTCCACCATCACTTCCCCAAACGGTAGGTACTCGATATATTGTACGGGTTTACCGAGTATATCTGTAATATACGTTGTACTACCTAAATGATCCGCGTGATACCACCACACCGGACCTACTTGTGTAGTTGGATTAGCTATAATCGTAGGATTGTTTGTTGGTGGATTGTCTCTCCACGTATCTCCAACCGCTGGTGGTAGTACAATAGGCGGAAATTCCGGTTCTTCCTCTTCTTCTGGTTCTTCTCGTGGTAAGGGTGGAATAACCAATTCACAAAATTGAATGTAAAACCCCTCTTCTGTACGGATCCAACTTACATCTTCTCCTCCATCTTCTCTCACAAAAACAATACCAGGCAAATCATAACATTCTTTACATTCGGCATCTTTACAAATCAAACACCAATAGTACTTGAACAATAAATCGTAGATCGCTGGTTTATCTTCCCGATCTTGATAGTATTCTATAAAATTAAGAAATTGATTGTAACAATCCAACTCTAGGAGATTGAAATCTACAATCGTCCCTAAATCAATTGGCTCGCGAGTAATGGGATCCAAAGGTACTCCGGTCAAGGGATCATACACATAACCCGTATCTGGATCAATCACTAAGCCATCTGGTGTTAGTTCTACGCAACTCTCTCTGTTGATTTTCTCTAAAGCCAAACAATAATCTGTACCTATCACATAAAGTTGGATTTTTATACAGATACCAGCAGCATTAGTTTCAATACAGCGATTTCCATATTTTTTACTATTCTCAATAATATCCAAAATTTGCTGTCTACAATTGCGTCTTTCAGGCGTATTATAGAGTGAATTCAATAAAAATTCAATTTGATTTTTACAAATTTCCTCTGATGTTTGGGTTCGATCAAAAATCCAATTATCCCCAATTCCTCTGGTTGCCTGTACAGCTGTACTATTCATTCGACCACCCCTTGGCGTACGGGGAGATACCTCAACCTTATTGTAATCTTCTCGTTTAAAATCTTCTACATCTTCCACTTTTCCTATACGCGAAGCAATGCGTTTTGAATTGGCATAATAGTGTTTGGTGTAGGTCCCCTTAGTATACACTAAATAACCATTGGGATAGAGCACTTCTCCTGCATGGTAGGATCCATGTAAATTCACTCGTCCATTGATATTCAAATTAGAGGATACGCCAATTCGCTTGCCTACGCGCTCGCCTTTTCCATCATATAAGTAAATACTCGAAAGATTCCCATCATCCGTAATTTCCGTAATATTATTATTGGCATCCCATGTAAAAGCTCGATTCTGATATTCTAATGCATTTGGAATATTACCCATTATTTTTATCGTTTCTATATTTCCAGTTGCTGTATAACTAAATTGTTTATGAGCTCCTGGACAATTGTCACTTTTAGCTTCAATACGAGTGAGTTGAGGTTGCCTAGCCTCTTCATAGAGATATTTTCTGCTCATGGAGTTTTCTGTATAGATTTTTTGTCTCGTATTTTTGTCTATTACAACATGTTGCTGTATTTTATTACTGATCGCATGGTCTTGGTTGTAGTCCATATCCAACTTATAATTGTGTTCTTCTAACAAGCCATCCCACGTTCCTTCTGCACTTTTCAGTCGGTTAAATGCATCGTATTTGAATATTTTACTATACGTTCCTCCTATATTTAATCGCTGATGCTGGCTGAAATTATTGTAAATCGCTCTCACATTATTATTTCGGTCATATTGATAGACATTGCGTAAAAACACACTGAAACTGCTCGGATTATTTGCCTGTGGTGCAGCCAATTGAGCAGCACGCAAACGCTCCGTTAGGTCAAATTCCTGCTTCATTTCTACCTTGTTTCCATATTGAATATAGTAGGGTTGATCAAAGTAATTGTACTTGACTTGACTTAGATATTCGACTCCTTCATCATTGACCATACTCGTCAATTGTCCCACACTGTTGTAGTGGTAGTTGACCTTTTCTCTATCAGGATACACTATCTCCAAAATTCTACCCCAAGAATCGTATTTATACTTGGTTTTAAAATAATGTGGACTGCCGTGTTCATCAGGAATGAATTTGGTTTCTTCTACGACTTCACCCAATTTTCCATACTTAAACTGATGGGTACCACTTCGATCAGTCATTAATTTTAAGCGCCCTTGTGGTTCATAAGTAAAATCGGCATTAATCTGATCGCCTACTATTTTTGTCAAACGATTAAAGTCATACGTATAACTAATTGTTCGATTCGTCGCATCTACTTTGGTCTTAATTTGTCCTAAATCATCATAGGTAAACGCAGTAATCCCTGAGGCTGAAGCCTCTTTTTGCGTTATGCGTCCCAACAAATCATAATCGTAATTCGTAAAGTGATCCATGGCATTGGTCACTTGTTTGACTTGTCCTAAATTGTCATAACTAAATCGCGTAGCTAAATTTTCTCCATTAGTACCTAACTGTTCTTCTCTGGTTTTTTGCCCCAATTTATCAAAATAGCTAATGGTCGTATTTCGCTCTGGTAAAATAACTTTTTGGGTCAACAGTGTACCCGCATAGCCATAGCTAGTTGTAGTCACTGCATTAGTACCATAGATTTTTTGTTCTAAAACGCGATCTTGATCGTCATAGGTCGTCATGATTTTGCGTTCTTCTACATCTGTTGTTCGATAAAGAGTCGTCAACATCGACTCTACCGTTTGTTGTGGTCGCAATGGATCACAAATCAATTCTTCCTCAGACAAATAGTTTTCGACTACACGTCCAAATTCGTCGTACTTTATTTTACCAGAAACCGCCAAGCGAAGTCCGGGTGTGCTTCCACCACAACCGATATACTCTTCATCATTTTCCAATTGTTTTTTCACTTGAATCACACGCCCTAAACCATCAGTAAACATACTGGTATGCAAGACATTGCCATCGCCTAAATTGTGCTGGGTCATCGATTGTCGATTGCTGATATATTTATTTTGAATCGTCCAATCTTCCTCATAAGGTCCTTTTACTTTTAACAAGCGATTAAAAGGATCATACTGATAGTGGATTTCTTCTCCGTATGCATCTCGTACTAATACAGGTAATCCAAAAGCATTAACTAGTTGTCTAGTAACATGGCCAAAAGGATCGGTAATTCGCGCTGGTACAACCTTAAAATAATCGCCGTGATACTGTGGATATACTATCGTATATGGCCCATAATCGTAGGTATAACTAAAGCCACCTGGTAGGATTTTTTTACTAAGATTTCCTAAAATATCGTATTCATACCTTATTGTTGTGAATTGTGTATTCGTAACGTACTTATTGACTTGCGCATACTTCGCTCCATTGGATGTAACAGAAGCTGTCGTTAGACGCAACTGTTGATTCGTACTCGTTAAACTAACCTTATGACTAATTGGCAAGGTTTTTACTCCTAAATTATAAGCAATATCAACGGTTAACCCTCGATCAACATCCACATATTTTTTTACATTCCCCAGTTTATCATAGCCTTGAAATTTTTGTTCGGTCTGATTGACAAGTGCACTGCTACCCGTTTCACTTTGATAGGTCCAATTTTTTGTTTGTATACTCGTGACCAAAGGCAATACGGAGAGTTTTTCTGTAAAAACGCTGACCTCTGCAGACGACGTTGTTGCTGTATTAATATCGGCTGTCACCAAGCGATTTTCGTAAAATTTATACGCATAAGTCGTTTCTGTTAACGGTCGTTTTCTCTTGTCTAACGTATAGGTCTTCTTCGGCAATCCTTTTTTGTAGAGGTACTGTTTAAGCCCTGAACTAGTTCCGGGTTGATATAGCTCATTCTCTGTCATGCCATCCAATAGATACTCTGTTACTGTGGTGCGGAACGGAACACCTTCCCTATTTAACAGGTGGGCTTTTGTCTGACCAAACCCCAAGAAGTTGCGTTCTTTTCTGTCTTTGTATCCATTAAAGTATTCATACGCATAGCGCGTAGTATTTTCTCCATCTCCTTCAAAGCCATCATAAACGGCTACTTTGGTCAAAGCCCATTTTTTATACGGCATCTTGTAGGTTCCTCCAATGGTTGATTGATCAACGGGATTGGTAATATCGTAATCCAAATCAATTTTTGCTCCTGTACTTTGAGTAACTGTTTTCAGCAAATTCGTGCGTTTAATACGCGATTTATAAACCGTTATGCTTTCATTGCGAGAGGAAGTAACATAATCGATAAATCCATCCCCATCGAAATCCATATAACGCCCTTCTTCACTCGAAATATTTTTACCCGTGGCAGCACCTGCTGAAAAGCAAAACTTAGGTCCAGTAAGAATAATAGGAATAATAAAATAAATACAAAATGTTGCATTGCCATTAATTCCTCCATCGATTGATTTTTGGGATTGACTACCTGGCATATTACGTCCAGTTGCCTCAAAACCTGTTCCTGTATTAATGTAATATTTACCGTCATGAATTCGCTCAGGTAATCCATCACCATTCAAATCAATATACGTCGTATAATCACTTGATGTACTTTCAGAAAGACTGAGTCCAAAAGATAAGTCCAAATTAGATATCCCAGTAAAGCCGCCACCGCCACCTCGATTTTTTGTACGAGTTTTACTTTGTTGAAAAGATAACGATCTCCAAATGGTGCTTTCTCGAAATGTCCCACCATAATTTAGCAATACTTTTCCATCACTTTGGACAATATCCACCAGGCCATCTCCATTGATATCTACGTAAAATCGATTGGTGGTATTGGTCGTATTAAATGAACTAGCATTAATTGAAGCACTGCCTTGATCTCCAATTTTTACAGCTAAACTATTGTTGCCTCTCCCAAAATTAACACCTGCAATACCCATAGCTGCTCCACCCGTTAGAGAGCCTGTTCCTCTTAATGCAGTTCTTATCGTAAAATCTGCTTGTACAATACGATTAGACAATCCTCCTCGTTTGGCGGTCAATTGAATGCGTTCCCCTATAATATCCGGAAATCCATCGCCATTAACATCCATAAATTCATTCAACAATTCACTTGTCCCATCTGTTTTTGCACGTCCAGCATTAACAGGTCCAAAACCTAATGTTTTATTCGAACTCTTGTTTCTAATGGACGTATATTTATCAATTCCCGCTGCGCCAAAGTTACCAACAGCTACAGTTGGTGGGCGTAAATCGGGTATATCATCCGTTAAAAATCGAGTATAAGGACTGATTGCTGTTGCTGATACATATAAATGCTCATGACTTTCCCAACGACTCTTTTGTTTGTTTGGTAATAACATGGCAAAATACTCTGACATAGTACCTCCTGCACTTTGAATATCTACCATATCCAACTCTACTTGATCCAACGTCAGATTTGGATCCGTCAGCGTATTATTAGCTGTTGCATTAGATGTTACGGCTGAAGGATGCACATTTCTTCCTACAATAGGTTGGTATGTCGCTTGAGGCTCTGCTCCTTTATAAGCAAATTGCCCCCAATTTCTGTACATCGCCCCCCAAGCTTCTGTTGGTTCCGCAGTGTATACATTTGCTTTTACCTTCCCATTGACATCTACCCCAGACATATAGGTACTAGGATTTGCCCCACTTGCAGTTACTTTTATTAATGGCAGACCATCCCCTTCTTGATAACTATCTAGTAGTTCCCCTATCTTATATTCGGTCGTGTAATATTCAAAAAAGTATCTCGATCCTATACCTGGCGTTAAAGAAAAGTTATCAGTATCACCTAAATTTTGATATTGGTTGTTTGACATCAAACGCTGTTTCTGAACAATATTTCCTTCAGCATCAAATTTATAACGGAACTTCACATATCCTCTAGGTGCATCGGAATTGCTAGAACTCACTAAGGATATAATACTTCCACTAGGATAACGAGCAACTAAATAGACATAGCGATCCTGACAAACAGCTGCTGTACATCCTGGTAATTTAAAATTATTCTTGATTGTAACACTAACGCGGGATCCATTTGCTGTGTATTCCAAAGGAATATTGCTCGTATGCACTTTACTGTAATTAGAGTAATAAGGCACTACATAAACATCGGGATTTGAAGGATTTAAGGAGACTAGTTTGGGTTTAAATTGGGTATCAATGGTCTTCCAATCTATTTCAGAATCACTCAACACTTCGATCTTTATATAGTGAAAACTATCAGGTACCGAAGTGATCGTTTCCATATCTAAGGTTTGATTTGGAGAAGTAAAGGTAGTCGTTCCCTCAATGCTACTAGTTTTTTCGTAAATCACCACATTATTTCCGATAATTGGTAGATTTCCACCATTAGCTGTTCCCTTTTTAAAATAGGAAACGCGGATCGTTACTCGATCATTGTCTATAATGGAAAAGCTTGGCCATTCTAAACGGTATTTCCCAGATTCTTTAAAGAGGTGTTCCATCTTGCTTCCTACAATAAATCCCTCATTATAGGTTGATGCATGTCTAGATGACGCTATAATAGGATCTGGATTTGTTCCTGTATATTCCACTTTTGGATTCCAACTAACTCCTAGCTCTTCCAATGGGATTTGATTGGTATGCACTCTAAAGAACAACAGTTCACCTTTTTCAACCGTTAGGGTATGATTATGTGTTTCTCTTGTGGATAGCATTAGATTAGGTCCCAATACAAAGGTTGCATTTCCCATTTCATTATCTTTCAATCGCTCGATCGAAAATTTTACTCCACTGTCTAAAGCAATATGTTGCTTGCTAATCGTTCCCGTTACTTTCACTTGTCCAGGTTTGGGTGCACGCCATACCATAACCAGGTCCATCGGACCATTGGTCAGATCTACTGCTGGCTCAGGATTCACAACAGGGGCTACTTCTTCTTCTTTCAATACAATCGCAGGCGTGATTGAACTGTCTAAGCTATAGGTAGGCGTTTTGGTTTGCGGATCGATATACCCAAAGTACACCCGTTCATTATCAACAACATCAAGGATGCCATCCGCATTGACATCCGTCATATAGGTTGACATTTTAGACGAACTCTTAGCATTAGATTCAGAAAGATTTCCAACCATAATGTTGACGCTAAATCCTTCTTCACTATTTTTGTTTTTAGTATAACTTAAATTTGGTAGATTCTTAATTGGATAAACCTCGGATGAAAAAACATTACCTGTATTCTTGCGGTAATAAAATTGCTTCCCACTTTTAAAAATTTTATCTGGTAAACCATCTCCATCTATATCGGTCATCATTACTTTAGTCTCCGAATTAGAAGAACCTCCTCCAAAATTCTTACCAAAAGTAGCAGACCAACTAAAGGGCAACCAAGAACTTGGTATAAAAGTTGTAACAATTCCCACTGAACCTCCTCCATTAAAATTTGTTGATTTGCCCTCCGAACCTCCTAAAGCAGAGATATATACCCCAAAACGATCGTAATCTGTGGCATAATCTTTATAGGTATTAATCATTTGCCCTGTACTTTCAAAAAGGGATCCCGCACCAATATCATCGTGGTAATCGAAATTATATTCTTCTATTACGGGAGTCGAGGGCATCGCAGTGGAAGTAACATCCTTATTGTTGCTATTCGTATTAATAATGCGATAGAGCAAACTCCTACCAAACTGTCCTGCTTTGTAAAAAAATTGATATTCATTATGCGCATATCCCAACGACATTTTTCCTTCATCAGCATCGACCAAAGATCCTTTAGGCTCCATTTTTATCACAATTTTATCAATTAAATCCACACTCTTCGATTCTACACCATAGCGGTTCGTTGTCTTTACATCTAAACGAGGTCCTCTAGGAGAATCTATTGTATTTTTTCGTGTAATTAAAATAGAAAATTCATGAAAATTATCACTTCTAGCGGTTAAGGCTTGATTTTTATTATATCCTATACTTTGCAATTGAAGATCTCCACTTGCGTTTTGGTTGTATTGATATTCCATATAATTGCCATACGCATCCATTACTTTAGTCAAATACCATTTCCCTTTGGCATGGGTCGTATAATCATACGTCCATCCAGAAGATCGATCCACAATTTGCCAAGTATAATTATTCACAGAGCCCAAGCGTTTAATCTCCTGATTGGGGCTATGTTGGGCTTTTTGGAACGTAGCATTACTCACGCGGTTGATCAACGGATCTTTATGCGGAACATACATCGTACGATCGGATTTAACCAGTAACAATTCTTCTCCATTCAACAAGTAGGATTCTGTTTCTTTGGCCGTATCGTACACAGGCACTCCCCAACGCGTATCTACGGATATTGTTGGTACAGATAAACTCCATCCCAAACCAAAATCTCCTTCATCTGCCCCACTGTTGTAGTTGACTGATAAATCGGGAGTCATACCTTGTCTACCTACAGGTAAAATCAAAGGAAAAGTAAGTGCTGCATCCCCGCGATCATTAATTTGAGGGACACTGACCATCGGAATATTTTC
>JASLHL010000037.1 GCA_030152225.1 Flavobacterium sp.
AAACAATTTTCGCCAATCACGGTTTTATATCTATCTTTTGTTCCTCTGTTGATGGTTACACACTCGCGAATGGTTGTATTATCTCCAATTTCAACAGTAGTTACTTCACCTTCAAATTTTAAATCTTGTGGTTCAGCTGAAATTACGGCACCAGGGAAAATTTTACAATTTTTTCCAATACGTGCACCTTCCATGATCGTCACATTGGATCCGATCCAAGTTCCCTCACCAATTTCCACATTATTATGAATCGTAGTAAATGGTTCTATTACGACATTTCTAGCTATTTTTGCTCCTGGATGGACATAGGCTAAAGGCTGATTCATACTATTTATATTTAATTTTTAACTTTTGATATTTGAGCCATTAGCTCAGCCTCAGCTACTAATTTACCATTAGCATAGGCATAGCCTTGCATATGACATATTCCTCGACGAATAGGCGTAATTAATTCTAATTTAAAAACTAAAGTATCACCAGGTGTCACTTTATTTTTAAATTTCACATTGTCCATTTTCATAAAATACGTTAAGTAGTTTTCAGGATCTGGAACAGTACTCAAGATTAGGATTCCACCTGATTGCGCCATAGCTTCACAAATCAAAACCCCTGGCATTACTGGAGCACCTGGAAAATGTCCTACAAAGAAAGATTCATTCATGGTAACATTCTTCAACCCTACCACGTGATTCTCAGACATTTCTAAGATTTTATCTACCAATAAAAACGGAGGTCTATGGGGTAGAAATTCCATAATTTTCACAATATCCATCAGCGGTTCTTTATGCAAGTCATACGTAGGAACTTGGTTGCGTTTTTCGTTGCGAATGATTTTCGACATTTTCTTTGCAAATCCAGTATTAATTGCATGTCCTGGTTTGTTAGCGATTACTTTTCCTCGAATACGAGTACCGATTAATGCCAAATCACCAATCACATCTAATAGTTTATGTCTTGCTGCTTCATTGGGATAATGAAGCGTCAAATTATCTAAAACTCCATTGGGTTTTACGCTAATTTCTTCTTTCCCAAAAGCCTTTTTTAAATGTCCCATTGTCTCTGTAGAAATTTCTTTATCCACATAAACAATAGCATTATTTAAGTCACCTCCTTTAATCAAACCATTAGCTAATAAAGCTTCTAATTCGTGTAAAAAGCTAAAAGTACGCGCTTCAGAAATTTCCACTTTAAAGTCATTCATGTCTTTTAAAGTAGCGTTTTGCGTTCCTAATACTTTTGTACCGAAATCAACCATTGCTGTTACTTGGTAACTATCTGCTGGCATTACAATGATTTCACTACCTGTAGCTTCATCTACATAAGAGATTACTTCTTTGACGATGTATTCTTCTCTTTCTGCCTCTTGTTCCACTACACCTGCTTTTTCAACAGCTTCCACAAAATACTTGGATGACCCGTCCATAATTGGTGGTTCAGAAGCATTTAATTCAACGATTACGTTATCTAAATCGCAACCGACAAAAGCAGCTAATACGTGTTCTGTTGTTTGAACACGTACTCCTTTTTTCTCCAAGTTCGTACCGCGTTGTGTATTAACAACATAATTTGCATCTGCTTCTATCACAGGATGCCCTTCTAAATCCACTCTGACAAAAGTAAACCCATTGTTAATTGGCGCAGGTTTTAACGTCATCACAACATTTTGCCCTGTGTGTAGTCCAACTCCTTCTAAGGTAACTTCACTTTGGATGGTTTTTTGCTTAACCATAATAAAATCTTTTTGTATTTCGATAGGTTATTATTTTTCGTTTTTTAGCTCTTCTAAATCATCTACGATTTTAGGTAGGTTTCTAAAATGACTGTATGACTTCAAGAAATCTGTATGTCCGATAGCAGGAGATCCTTGCACGGCAATATTAGATTCTAAATTCTTTGTTACGCCAGATTGAGCTTGAATCTTCACATTATCACCAATCGTTAGGTGTCCAACTATTCCAACCTGTCCACCAATCATACAGTTTTTTCCAATTTTCGTTGATCCTGCCACTCCTGTTTGCGAAGCAATAACGGTATTTTCACCAATTTCCACATTATGTGCAATTTGGATTTGGTTGTCTAATTTCACTCCTTTTCGGATAATTGTCGATCCCAGGGTTGCGCGATCAATGGTCGTTGCAGCGCCAATTTCAACATTATCTTCAATGATTACATTTCCAATTTGCGGTACTTTACTGTAGGTTCCATCTCCATTGGGTGCAAAACCGAATCCATCTGATCCGATAATTGTCCCTGCATGCAAGGTACAGCCTGCTCCAATTACGGATTCTGAATATACGCGAACACCGGCGAACAGCACTGTATTATCGCCAATCACCACATTATCTCCGATAAAGGTATTGGGATAAATTTTCACATTATCGCCAATTTTGGTGTTTTTTCCTACATAACAAAAGCTACCCAGATACAAATCAGTACCATACGTAGCTCCTTCTGAAATCACACTTGGTTGTTCGATCCCCGACTTCATTAATTTCACTTGATTGTAGTATTCCAAGAGTTTGGAAAATGCCTTATATGCATCATCAACTTTAATCAAGGTTGCCTCCACTTCATGCTCGGGTTCAAACGTTTTGTTTACAATGACAACCGATGCCTTGGTCGTATATATATAGTGGACGTATTTAGGGTTAGCTAAAAACGAGATGGCACCTTTTGCACCTTCTTCAATCTTCGCTAAGGTAGACACCTCCTCTTGCGGATTCCCCACAACTTCTCCTCCTAATACTGACGCTATTTGTTCTGCTGTTATTTTCATCCCCGCAAAAATATAAAATATAATTGAAAATTAACTTTCAAAAACGAATTTTGGGTAACAAACGAAATGCTTTGTTACTGGTTTAGTTAATGCTTTCAGATTTAATTGATCCGAAACAGATAAAACATCTGCAACCTGTCCATCTTTTCGCACAATCATAATTGGCTCCTTATCTTTGCTATAGGCCTGATTCTTAACCTTTCCTTTAAACACAAAATAGCTCGCTAATTCGGCAGATAACTTATATTGCTCCTGCACCCCTTCTAAACGCTTCTTCAGTTTTTCGTTTACTAATTTCTTATCTTCTATTATTTCAATACGCAATAATTTGCGATTGACTATCATCTTACTCAATTGAGATAGTACAAAATCGTCATGGAATTGCCATGCTTTTAAAGCGCTAACAATATCAGAATCATCCAACAAGGCAAATTGTTCTAAGGCGATTTGCTCAAAATCATCAAAAACCCCCTGATGTTCAAGAAAGAACAAAAGGGCACTACTACCCCATAATTTTTTTCCTTTACTGACAAGTTCTTTGGCTCTTTTTAAAATACGCACGAGAATTAGTTCCGCACAAACACTAGTTTTGTGCAGGTAAGCCTGCCAGTACATCAAACGGCGTCCGACTAAAAACATCTCTACCGAATAGATTCCCTTTTCTTCCACAACTAATTGATCCTCTACGACGTTTAGCATTTGGATTAATCGTTCTGAATTGATATCCCCTTCCGCTACACCGCTGTAAAAACTATCGCGTTTCAAATAGTCCATGCGATCCATATCCAACTGACTTGAAATCAATTGCAACATAAATTGACGGTGATATTCTCCTTTAAAAATCTGAATAGCTAGATCGAGTTTTCCTCCAAACTCCTTGTTCAATTGGTGCATAAAATAAAGGGAAATAGCCTCGTGATGTACACCCTCCACGATACTCTCTTCCATGGCATGTGAAAAGGGACCATGTCCAATATCGTGCAATAAAATAGCTACATATAGCGCTGTTTCTTCTTCTTCAGAAATGGCTATACTTTTAAAACGAAGCACTTGTACTGCTTTTTGCATAAGATGCATACAGCCCAAAGCGTGATGAAAGCGCGTATGATGCGCACCTGGATAGACCAAATAAGAAACGCCCATTTGAGAAATTCTCCTTAATCTTTGAAAATAAGGATGCTCTATCAAATCATATACAAATGAATTGGGAATAGAAATAAATCCATAAATAGGATCATTCAATATTTTTAATTTATTACTTGTAATCAAAGATGATGGATTATTTTGTACTACGTGAAACAAAGATAGCAATATAATAAAAAGCTACATCTCTTTTTCAGAAAAAGATGTAGCTTTTATATCAACGGTTTTAAAAAAACGAGATTATTCTTCTAAATCGATTTGAAAACTTCTCAAAAACGCAATAGTTTTCTCGATATCATAATGTAAAATACGGTCTTCTGAAACAAAAGACACCTCTTCGCGATATGATTTAACAAATGATTCGATAAAAGCACTTGATCGAGCAGGACGTCTAAATTCCAACGCCTGAGCTGCATTTAGTAATTCAATTGCTAAAATACGCTCTAAATTATCGATAATACGCAGTGTTTTCGTTGCGCCATTTGCCCCCATACTCACGTGATCTTCTTGTCCATTACTTGAAACAATACTATCCGTACTTGTTGGATTTGCTAAGTGTTTATTCTGACTTACAATACTTGCTGCCGTATATTGAGGAATCATAAAACCAGAATTCAATCCAGGGTTAGACACCAAGAAAGCAGGTAATCCTCTTAATCCTGAAATCAACTGATACGTACGTCTTTCTGAGATATTCCCTAACTCAGCTAGTGCGATACCCAAAAAGTCAAAAGCCAAAGCCAAAGGTTGTCCGTGGAAATTTCCTCCTGACACCACTAAGTCTTCTTTATAGAACACATTGGGATTATCGGTAACAGAATTGATTTCTGTTTTAAATACTTTACTTACATATTCAATTGCATCTTTTGATGCCCCGTGCACTTGTGGAATACATCTAAACGAGTAAGGATCTTGTACGTGTTCTTTGTGGCGTGTGATCAATTCTGATCCTTCTAATACTTCATTAAAAAAAGAAGCTGTTTCAATTTGTCCTCGGTGTGGTCTTACATGGTGAATTAGTTCATTAAATGGCTCAATTCTACCGTCAAATCCCTCTAGGGATACTGCTCCAATTAAATCTGCTAAATAGGACATTTTCTTCGATTTAATCAACACATAACACCCGTATGCGCTCATAAATTGAGTCCCATTTAACAACGCCAATCCTTCTTTTGACTTCAACTGGATAGGCTCCCATCCCATTTTCGCTAATACTTTACTCGCAGGCTGTCTAAATCCTTCATACATCACCTCTCCTTCACCAATCAAAGGCAACGTCAGGTGCGCCAAAGGCGCCAAATCTCCCGATGCTCCTAAAGACCCTTGGGTATAAACCACAGGTAGAATATCGTGATTAAAGAAATCAACTAAACGCTCTACGGTTTCTAACTGAACCCCTGAATTCCCATAACTTAACGACTTCACCTTTAACAACAGCATAATTTTCACGATCTCTTCTGGCACAATTTCACCTGTTCCACAAGCATGAGACTTCATTAAATTCTCCTGTAATTTCGTTAAATCACTGTCGTTAATCTTTACATTACACAAAGATCCAAATCCCGTATTGATTCCATAAATTGGATCTTTATGCGTTTCCATTTTATTGTCCAGATAAGCACGACAATTGACAATATTAGCACGTGCTTCTTCTGAGATATCCAACTTTTTATTCTGCGTGATGATCTCATTTAATTTCTCAATTGTAAATACATCTGAACTTATATAATGTACTGTTTCCATAATTTTTATTGGCTATATTCTTTTATTTATTATCTAGTAAACACGAGTTGGTTTGCTGTTGACTCTCCTTCACTCCACGCATACCCATCGAGATTAAACTTTTTCAATCCTTCTATATCTTTGATATCATTATCTAGGATATAACGCACCATCATACCTCTTGCTTTTTTTGCATAAAAACTGATAGTCTTAAGCTTACCATCTCTTAACTCCTTAAATTCAGGCACAATCAAGGTTGCTTTTAATTTCTTTTGATCGATGGCACTAAAATATTCATTGCTCGCTAAATTAACCAGCAATTCTCCTTCTTTCATTTCTTTATTTAAGTAATCAACGAGTATAGGCTTCCAAAAGGCATATAGATTCGCCTTATCCCCAATGGACATTTTGGTTCCCATTTCTAATCGATAAGGTTCTATTTCATCAAAAGGACGTAAAATCCCGTATAACCCAGACAAAATACGCAGGGTATTTTGCAGTCGTTCCATTTTATCTTCAGCTAAGGTATAAGCATCTAATCCTACATACACATCGCCGCTAAAAGCAAACACAGCCTGCTTAAAGTCAGCTTCATTCTTTTTGCCTTTCTTATAACTTCTAGTTTGATTTCTTTCCCAATTCAAGTCTGCTAAATTCGTTGAAATTTTCATCAACTCCATTAATTGAGCAGGTGTTTTTTCCTTTAATACAGCATTGATAACTTTACTTTCTTTTACAAATAAAGGCTCTGTAGCAGCTGTAAAAGGTACTTCTGTAGTATAATCCAAACTCTTGGCAGGCGACACAACAATCTTCATCTTCTTTTTTTTCCAAATATAAGTATTCTTCCCTTAATCTTCTTTGAATCCCCAAATCTTTCGCCAAATAGATTTCAATAATTTTACACCATCCCTCTTGTCCTTTTCTACTTCCTTTACTCTCAATTCACCCTGTTCATCGATATAAAACTGATAGCTAAATGCAAATTGCACTTTATCCCCCTGTTCGCGCAATACGCCAAATCGAAGGTCATTAAAGTAAAACTCATTGTTTTGTTCTGTAAATGTATAGTATCCCTCTGAAAGCTTTACTAGTCGAAGAACTAAATCATGGTTTTCCAACCCACCGATCAAATTGTGATTCTTAGGATACGTTTGAAACTCAATAGGTTCATCGCTAAAAAAGGAGTATTCTCCAATAAGAAAAGCGTCTTTTGTTTCCACAATAGCAGTCCACAGCACCGTATTTAGAGCCGTTGGCTTTACTGACATGGTTTTATATGGAGTATGTTGTTGATCTAATGCTTCAGTAAAGCTATAAAAAGCGACAGCTTTCAAGAGTAAGGTCAATGCTAAATAAGCACTACTGATATAAAGTCCCCATCGATTTAGGCGCATTCGCCTATCGAGGTTTGTTTTCTCCCACATGGACTTGATCAGAAAAAAGGCAAAAGGCAGTGTATAGAAAGGATCGACTACAAAGATTGATTTAAATGCGAACGGGTACTCCATAGGCCAGAGTACTCGGGTTCCCCAAGTGGTGAACACATCCAATAAAGCATGAGTAAAAAGCCCCCAAAAGAAGAGCCAACCTCCTTCTTCATAGGTTACTCCTCGTTTTTTTTCTAAAGCATAAAGCAGGTAACCGAAGAAAAAAGCGCCGAAAATGGCAAATAAGATAGAGTGAGTAATCCCTCGATGAAACTCCAACGCACTAATAGGATCTGTAAAAAACACAGCCAAGACATCCAGATCTGGAATAGTTCCTGCTATGGCACCATAAAGCACTGCTTTATTTTTTAACTTTCTCCCTAATAAGGCGTTCCCAACTGCTCCCCCTAAGACAATTTGAGTTAACGAATCCATTTTTTTTAAATATATAAACAACGAATATAAAAAAAAACTGCACAAAGGCAGTTTTTTATTCATTTGCTTTTTAAAAAAATTGATTACAATTCTTTAAAAATTGTATGCATTAATCGTTTTTTATCGTTGATACTCTCTTCTAGAGAAATCATCGACTCTGTTCTGTACACACCATCGATATCGTCAATCATATAGATAACTTCTTTGGCATGACGGGTATTTTTTGCTCTAATTTTACAGAACACATTGAATTTACCAGTAGTTACGTGAGCAACTGTCACATATGGAATTTCATTAATTCTTTCTAAAACGAACTTCGTCTGAGACGTATTATGTAAAAATATTCCGATGTATGCAATAAATGCATAACCTAATTTTTCATAATCTAGGGTTAATGAAGAACCTTGGATAATTCCTGCATCCTCCATTTTTTTCACACGTACATGAACCGTACCTGCCGAAATTAATAACTTCTTAGCGATATCTGTAAAAGGCACTCTCGTATTATCGATCAGCATAT
>JASLHL010000178.1 GCA_030152225.1 Flavobacterium sp.
TCGTTTTTGATAAAAAGGTATAAATAAGAATTTGCTAGGTAGCATCCCTGATTCTGCCTAGCCATTTATAATTGTAAATAAAAGCAGTAGCGTTGATTCTACTGCTTTTTTTATGCTCAAGCTTGATTTCATCCTGAAGTAAGTTAC
Organism: Flavobacterium sp.; assembly: GCA_030152225.1. GTDB lineage: Bacteria > Bacteroidota > Bacteroidia > Flavobacteriales > Flavobacteriaceae > Flavobacterium. Next base: position 148 of record JASLHL010000178.1, read on the forward strand.
TCTTTTTGTAACAGGTTAACTTTCCGTGTATCCTACATAAGCAGTATAAAAAGAAATTCGGTTTTGTATGATACTTCATTAGTTAATTTATTTTGGGTATGTTGATTTGTTTTGTTAAATTAGATGGATATAAATAGTAGATTTATGAATAAAAGTACGATATATTTGTTAATTGTTTTTTTGCTAGGCATATTTTGTTATGCGCAAGAACAGCCACTAAATAATGAAACATTTGTTGGGATTAATACGCGTTCCCCTCAAACTACACTAGATGTCAATGGGAAAGTAACCATTAGAGAAACGAATAATCTGGAAAATGAAGGTCATATTAAACCGTTGTATATCGATAAGGAAAGTGGTTTGGTCGGAACTATTGCGCCAGCAATTCCAACGGCTGCTATTTCGGTATTAACGGCTCATAATGATAATATCATGCCTAGTGATGAAACTAGTGCAGGACTGTTTAACCAAGGAAATACTGATTTAACGGTACCTTTATCTACTGCCGATCTTTCACCGAATAATTTGGGAATAACGGTTGATAATAATAGTATTGTGATCCTAGAGGATGGAACATATCAAATTAATGCCTATTTGAATATCATCATGTCTACCCCTAGTACCAATAAAAAAATTACAGTTGAATTTCCCGAGGTATACACAACCACAGGTAAACCAAAAGTTTCCACACAAACTATTGAAATCCCAGCTTATCATAGGCTTGTATTTTTGTATGCAAAATTAAAGAAAGGCAATAGTGTAATAGCAGGTACTCGACCTATATTAACGAATGTATTGTCCAATCAGTCTAATATTGTTTCTCTTCCAACGGTAACCCTTAAATTGCAACAAGGCGATAAGCTTTCTTTGGCTTTTAGTCGAACCATGTCGAGCTCTAATGGTGTATCAAGCCCAGCGGGTGATGATGTGACCAAAATAGGGTTAGGCGCTAATTATGGGGCGAGTCCGTATAGTTTAACCATTACAAAACTGTAAAATACAAGTATTTTTTGTCCTTCCATTCCCAAGGTAGGAAACAGTAGCATGACAGCTCGTTTCTGTGTTTGCTGCACGACAAAAACTCTTTTTCGAATCAGATAAGGCTACGTCAAAAAACGGTGGATAGGGTTATTTATTGGGTTAAGGGAAACTCGATAGGTGAAAGCAACCAAGAAATGCCATCTTCATTTTGCTTCACATGCCAAATTACATGACCATAAGCCGCTTCACCAAGTGAAAAGCCTTCCCAAACAAAGGGAGGTACCCAAATGAGTTGGATCTCTCCATCACCACGCCAACCTGCTTCTTTGAATAAAGTTGCAGCTACAGCGAGGTATTCGTCCGCATTAGATAAGAATTCCGAAGGATTAAAGGTGAAGTGTAAGTTGTCTATATATTCATGAATGAACAGATGAAAGTGCTTTAATTCTTCAGGTTTGTATTGAATTATATCTTCTTTTGGGATGGAGTAGGCCATGGTTCAATGTTTGGATTGATAAAAATGAGGCAATCTTTTTTTAGGTGTAAAACCGAACGGCTAGACGTTTACGGGTGTTACAACTTCGTTATAGCTAATGAATGAGGATCTTCAACAAGGTGATGTCGATCGATACACTTTAAGCGCTAAACGTAAGTATTCTTTTTTTGATGTAAAAGAGAGTGGATAGGGGTGGAAACGAAGAAGAGAAGGCTTAACCTATTTTTGCAACTAACTGAAGTTTGTGCTAAATATAGGAGATCCTATCTAACCATAGCGTCCTAGATACGCGCGTTTTTCAGCATGCATGACAGGATGCTATTGTTCAATTACATCGGTTTTGATCTTTATTGGTCAATAAACTTATTGCTTTTACTGATGTTGCAATCACTACAAAGGGTTTGTAAGTTCTTGAGCTCTGTCAAACCGCCCAGTGAAAAGGGAAGTTTATGGTCAATGTGTAATTTTGCACCGTCTAGGGCGCCATGTCCACAAGCAACACATTTAAAATTGTCTTTTTTTAGTACTTTGTATCGCAGTCCAAGTGGAATCGTTCGTTTGCTTTTATTTTGAACTACTTTCAAAGGCAAATGCTCAATTTCCTCGTCTTTTCCCGTGAATATATAGTCTAACTTATTGTAAGTGGGCAAAATTTCAAGCTGATACCCTTTATTGCCTTGGAAATGCCCTTTTAATAGGGACACAACAATAAAGTCATTTAAAAATTTTTCAGGTGAAGTATTGACTAGTTGCTTGGTAGTGGGGTCAAAAATGCCGAGTATTAAATCGTTATTGTCTGTTATGTCATAGTTGAGCTTGCGTAAAATATCGCAAAAAACAAGTTGTTTTTGTCTGCGGTGTGCTTGAGCAAGTTGAGCACTGCCTTTATACTGCTCAATAAATTTTATCTTTTGGGTTAAGTAAATGACATTTTTACTTTCCTTTTCTGTCGTTAGATTTAGAGAAAAGATTAGGCCTTGTTTCCCATTGATCTTGGTGAAGCAAAATAGCCGATAAAATTGGCAGGTGTTTTTATACAGTTGAAGGGAAACTTGCAGTTCACCATCTAAAATAGGAAAAGTATAGTCGTGATAATTTTGCAATAGATTGATGTCGTCTTGGTTGTATTGTATGCGATCCGTCACACCTTTTGTACCTGCAAGTATAAAATTTCCGATTTGTATTTGGTTCGGCAGTTTTGTATCTCGCATCAATTGTGCGAAAATACGAGCGTCGGTATGTTTGCTCATGTTTTGTTTTTTATCTCACTTAGTTACTATTTGTTTTGGTATTCGATAAACCTACACTTCGTTTCGGTTTGTGATAGTTATTCTTTTAGAGGATTTACCTATCTCTCATAACTCTCCTAAACGGTTGTCTGACATAGAAAGGACTGGTAAATCTTGAATCGAATTATATTATTTTTTTGTATGTGGTTGTTTTTTTATCCCCCTCTTTTACAATTTGCTTGTTTACAACTGCTTGTTTTAAATCGCGACTCGCCGTTGCAGAAGAGATATCCTTAAAATAGTTTAGATAATCTTTTCTGCTAAATGTATTGTTGTTATTTTCTAGAAACAGCATAATTCTATCGTTCGGGGTTAGTTTCTGAACTGAATGTTCTACTAGTTCAGCTAAAGAATGATCTATAATTTTCAACATATACTCGATAAATTTAGTCGATTTGTCTTCGTTGTCTGATTGTGCTAAGGCGAGGTAATAGTCGTCTTGATTTTTGGAAATTAAGGTTTCAAAAGGTAGAAATTCAAATATAGGGTAATCTTGCATTAAAATTAGTGTTTGCCATAATCGACCCATTCTTCCATTTCCATCTAAAAAAGGATGAATAAATTCCATTTCATAATGGAATACACAACTTTTAATAAGGGTTGATTCCGATTTGTCTTTTAAATATTCAAAAAGATCTTTCATTAGAAATGGAACATTGTCAAATGGAGGAGCAATATGCTCTACTTTAGAACCTTTAACAATTCCGACTCCTTGCTTTCTATACTTTCCAGGTTTATCGATTAATTTTTTTAAAAGTAAGTGGTGTGCATGTAAAAAATCTTTTTCTTTTTTTGGATTTAATTGGCTTATATTCTTGTAAACGTCTAAAGCATTAAGTACTTCCAGAATATCTTTTTCTGAACCAACTACTCTTTTATTTTCAATAATAGCCGTTACTTGCTCTTCAGTTAACGTATTTCCTTCAATTTTAAGGGAAGAATGAATCGTTTTAATTTGATTTTGTTTCCTTAATGTAGGATTAGTCTTGATTAAGTAGGTTGCATTAACCGTTCCAATCTTTTCTGAGATCGAAGCGATATACTTTACTATTTCCGATGTTATGTCGTAAGGAGGCTTCATTGATACTATCATTTGATACTATCAACAAAGTTAAAATTTTAATCTTGAATTCTGATGTAAGGAATTAAAATAACCTCAAATAAAAAAGCGCTGTAGTTCTCCTACAGCGCTTCTTGATTTATAACTGATTGAAAAATCAATCAGTGTTAGGATTAGTTTTTAATTAGTTTAGCTGTGGCAACACGTTGGCCATCTGCTTCTAAAATGATTAAATAGGCTCTTTTCTTTTGCTATGGTAATGCATTGTTGAGGTAGTATAGTTGTTTGATTGATATAATCATTAGCGTGGTTATTTATAGCCAAACGGTTTACGTTCCAGGTTCGGATAGCTGGATATTCGTAGTTGCACCTGAGGCATGGTAGGACGTCGTATTTGTTCCTATACCAAATTTCCATTCCTCCCAGTTGCCTCGTCTTGGAGTTCGGATCATCACCTCTTCCTGCAGCAAACGTGTCCCACAAGAACAAGGGGGAATTCGAAAAGAAGGCAAGGAAATCCGTCTTTTTTGACTAATTTTACAAAAAAAGAAAAAAGAAGCAGCAGCTCGATGCCTTACTCGAGCGCGCACTGGTTGATTAAATCCCTGCATGACATATCGTAGGCACACGATTAGGATGTGTATTAAAACGTATGAGCAACAGGAATATTCAACCAAAACAGGGGCATAGCACATGAAAAAACACACCTATACCTATACGCCAGCTTGCAAAGCACTGGTTGTCTTTAGTAAACCAACACTAGATTTATATCAAGAACCCTATTTGAACGAAATAGAGGATTTGTCTATTGACAATGCTGCTGCCTTTCAGGTGGATCTAACGAAGTTTCCTCAGGTAAAAAGATTGACTATCGCCACGAAAGAGCCTTATACCCTAGACGATCTCTCGCATCTACAGCAGTTGGAAGAGCTAAATACCAATTGTTTTTTACCTGAAAGTGTAGCGAAACTCAGCCAATTAAAGACGCTAAAATTAAGTGACCAGGCCTTGTTACACGCACCAAAGACATGGAAGGATTCAGCTGTTACTTCGTTGTCACTCTATTATGCTCCAAAAGGAGAGCCGCCTATTCCCATGCCTGATTTTGTCTATCAAATGACCCAATTAGAAGAATTGGAATTGACGCTGTGCAATTTTTCTCAATTAAGTGAAGAAATCAATAGGCTTACTCAATTAAAGGTGCTAAAGATTAAGTGCTCCATGACGCATTTAAACGATTTTCCTTCCTTGTCAGGCTTATTGAACCTGCGTCATCTCGTGGTAGATGGAGAAACGGTACAAGGACAATTAAGACCTAAATTCGCCCTCTTTTCAAAGGTTTTAGAACAAGTGTGCCAGCTGAGTGAATTGGAAACATTGGATATCAGCAGTTGGTATCCAAAGAACCAAAAAGAGCGAATTGCCTTCGAGGGAAAGAAAAATTCCCTACCTGATGTTTTTGCTCGCTTTCACAAGCTAAAGAAACTGACGATCGCGTGGATGAAGTTGGATTATTTACCACCCACTATTTCTCAACTGTCTACCTTAGAAGAATTGAATATAGTTGCTAATTATCTAGCCGAAGAAGAGCTAGATCATGTACAACAACAACTACCTCAATTGAATATCGTTGGAAGAGGACACAACAAGAGCCGTTTTTAATCGAAACGCAAAGACAAAGAACTGAAAAAAACAAAAAGATGAAAAGAGTAGTAAGCATCGTATTACTTGTGATAGTATGCCTGAGTTGTGGTATAAAAGAAGGGCGTATAGACAACCTTGAAGTTCGCAATGGAGTAACCTATGAAAAGAATGAAACCAAAGCATTTACGGGAGTCGCTAGGAGTTATCATGCGAATGG
>JASLHL010000118.1 GCA_030152225.1 Flavobacterium sp.
AGTTCCAGAAATGATTTATTTATAAAAGAAACCTGGAAAAAAATCAAATAGCGAAAAACCATAAGGATTTTTTCTCTGTTAATACAATCCTCTTCTTTCACGAGAAGAGGATTTTCTGTTTTATAACATTTGTAAAATAGCAATTACACAATCGTTTGCTATTACACAACTCCCACTAACTATTAAATAGATACTCGTAACTTAAAAGATTATTTCGAATTATAGATCATGATGAAAAGAATAACTTTATCCTTAATACTATCTGGATGCCTATCATTTGGTTTCGCACAGACAGCAAGTGACTTAGATGTATTCGCTAAGGAGAACTTTACCACATTAAAAAAGAGTTTGACACCTAGCCAAATTCAAAGTATTTCGTCGCCAACTTTACAAAAAGTAGCTTCACAAATTGCAGATAAGTCGTACCCTCTTCAAGAGCGATACAAAACATACAATAGCTACCTAAACCCAAGGGTTCTAGCGAAGCAGATAAAAACAAGTCCTTATTCGCAGTACGAAAATCCAACGGGGATATATTTCACGGAAGGTGAAGAAGCGATGGTTTGGGTAGATAAAACCAAAGGACAAAAATTGAGTCTTGTAGTCGTGAACTGGGACGACGAACATTTCAAACAGAGCAAATATCCTTTAAAAGAAGGTTTAAATACATTCACCGTTACCAACAAAGGAAACTCGTATATCGAGTATTTCACAGATAACAACAAAAAAGAAAATCCTATCGCTATTCATATCCTTTCGGGAAAAGTGAATGGGGTATTCGATCTTTCGAAAGACAATAACAAAAAGTACCAAGCGATATTGGCTAATGCCCAAGGTCCAATCGTGGATTTAGTAGGTAAAAAAGTGCACCTTGCTTATTCGGTAAATGCATTGAAAAGCAATACACCCGAAAAAGGTGTTGAGCTAATGCAATTGTACGACTCGATCATTAACATCCAACACGAAATAATGGGTTTGGTGAAGTACAAGAGAGAACCAAAAAACCATATGTTTGGCCGTGTGATATGGAAAGGTTTCATGCATGCAGATGGTATTGGCGCGGCATTTCATGAAAACACAATGAAAGACGTCGCTAATATTCCTAACCTTCGTAAAAACTCTTGGGGTGTAGCGCACGAGTTTGGACACGTCAATCAAGTACGTCCAAATATGAAGTGGGTAGGTACAACGGAAGTAACCAACAACATCTATTCGGTATGGACACAATATTTGTATAACCCAACACAGCCGAAACTAGAGCGTGAGAAATTGAAGGATTATGATGAACCAAAAATCGGTGGTAGAATCACTTCATATATGGAATCTGCTTTTGTAAATGGCGAACAATGGTTGACACAAGCAGGTCCTGACCGTTGGCAACGTGAACGTCCTCGCGATTGGGGAGGTGATCACTTTGTGAAGCTAGTTCCACTTTGGCAATTGCAACTTTACTTTGCCGAAGTAGGGAAAAACTCAAAATGGGGAAATAAGGATTTCTATGGTGACATTTTTATCAAAGCTATAGATGATACAACTGTCAATGCTCCTCAAGACAGCTATTATCAATTACAGTTTGTAAAAAATGCATGCGATGTATCTAAACTTGATTTGACTGACTTCTTCGAGAAATCAGGTATTTTAGCGCCTATCGATTTATTGGTAGATGATTATACTGTTGGTCAAATGACAATAACAGCTGACGACGTCGCAGAGCTAAAAAAATACGCGAAGCGCTATCCAAAGCCAACTACGCCAGTGTTACATTACTTGACAGCGAATAGTATCAATGCTTTTCGTAATCTACAACCTGTAAGCGGCACTAAAAACACGGGCTTCGTTAAACAGGAAGGCAAAATCGTTATCAATAATAGTAACTGGCCAAATGCAGTAGCTTTCGAAACGTATAAAGGAGATAAATTAATCAAAATTGCTTTTGTAGGCGCTGGCTCTAACGATGCAAGCGAAACAATTGTACATATCCCAAATGGATTTACTGCTGTCAAAGCTGTAGGTGCTGATGGATCTCGTATTGATGTTATCTAAAAAGACACTAAATAAAAAGGGCTTCCGTTTTGGAAGCCCTTTTCTTTTTATTGATAACCTGGATTTTGTTTTAAATTTGGGTTAATTGATAACTGATTTAATGGAATTGAAAAAAGCTCTCTATCTGAAGAGTTACTTGGTTTATGATCCCACCATGTCGCCTTCGTAAATTTATCAAATCGAATTAGATCAGTACGACGCTTTCCTTCAAAAATAAATTCTCTTCCACGCTCTGCCAACAATTCATTAAGAGTCAAACTAGCGGTAGTATATTTTGCTGTTGCCCAATCTGCATCTGAAAAGGCTCTTTTGCGAGAGTCATTTATCAAATCAACAGCCTCTTGAGTAGCAACACCTCCATTTTTACGCATTATAGCTTCTGCCTTATTGAAATAAATCTCCGTCAATCGATAGATGATATAGTCATTTTCCCAATAATTAGCATCCGTCAACGTTCCTGACTTATACTTATTAAATCGCGCTCCTGAGTTTTCTTCTCCTTTTGTCATTCCTCCCTCTCCAGATATATCCCCTTCACTTTCTCTACGAATTGAATTCACAAAAACTAATGGCTTTCCAGAATACTCCTCCGTACCTAAAACTGGCGTATTAGTACCATACTTATATTGAGGACCAAACAAAAACCATTCTTTTTTTCGTAAATCATTACTTTCAAATGCATCAAATGCTGTCGGAATAACTACTAAAGCATTCCAACCTCCATATCCTACATTCAAAACCTCTTTCATGTAATCATAACTCATAAAATAACCTGCCCAGTCAAATGTAAATCCTGCCTGTCTACTAAATTGAAATTGAAACAATGATTCAGGATTAGCAGCATTAGTATTACTAAACAGGGCATTCACATCTGGTGATAAAGCTGGCGTACCGCCAATACCCCCTGCCTCACCAGAGATTACTTTATTACATGCGGCAACACATTCATCCCACATCGCTTTCCCTGTCCATTTCTCAGCATTCAAATACAGCTCAGCCAACATAGCATAACCTGCAGCCATAGAAACTTGACCAATATTACTACTACTTGTTCTAGGTAATTTCGTTACATTTTCCTCAATTTCATTTTTAATGAAAGCAAAGACTTCAGAACGAGGTTTTGTTTCTGGATTAATAGGATCAGCGACTTTCGTAAC
>JASLHL010000292.1 GCA_030152225.1 Flavobacterium sp.
GTTACAGATAGGAGGTAGACCTCCCTACAAGTAAGACATCTTTTAAATTAGAGAATAAATTATATAAATCGTAAAAAATGAAATTATTAGAAAAATCACATCTCTCTTTAAAAAACGGAAATGAAAACTTTAGGCTTGAAAATCAGAATCTAAATTTCTCTTTACTTGATTTTTGGAGATGGAGTGTTTCCGATATTTTAAGTAATGCAACACGTGGAATTCTTGCTGAGTTCATTGTTGCTAAAGCTTTAGGCGTAGATGTTTCTAATGCTAGAGATCAATGGGATGCTTATGATTTAGTAATGCCAGAAAACATTAAAGTAGAAGTAAAATCAAGTGCTTACCTACAATCATGGGAACAATTAGATTTTTCTAAAATTAGTTTTAGTACTCGTGCTACCATTCCTTGGAATAGAAGTATAGATAAAAGATCTGATACCGCAATTCGAACTGCAGATGTTTATGTCTTTTGTTTACTAAAACACAAAGATAAAAAAACCGTAAATCCACTGAATTTAGATCAATGGGAATTTTATGTTGTTTCAACATTACAACTGAACAACGATCTAGGAAATCAGAAGTCTATTAGCCTTAGTGTGCTGCGAAAATTAGCTAAGACACTAAATTTTTCAGAACTTAAAGATGATGTGCTAAGAAAAGTGTAAATGACTTTAAGGATTTGAATATGATTAGTAAAAGTAATTTTTCAAGTTATCACATTACGCTCACTACTGACTACCAAAGTCCTTTAACTTTTTGCCTCAAAAATCAATCTAAATATCCCTCTTTTTTAAGATATATTTACGCGTCTTTTCTTGAAACTAATCGTCGGATAGAGACTTGTTTTTTTTACAACTATTGATCAATTTTATATTTTTGAAAGAGCAAATACTGCTATTACTCTAAGTGTAGGGGATTTAATTGAAATAATACAAAAAAAGTGGTTGATGAATTTTATGACATTCAATCAGGAAAAATAAGGTAGTTTTATCGATTAGATAAATCAATCTATTTTTCTTGGTCTTGATGATTTTACTAAAAATGAAAATAACCCTTAAATTCCTCTTACTATTAATTGTAGTAAAAATATTTTTCCTAGCGATTATATTTGTTTGTGTCGATAATAATTGGATTGACATTCCAATGAATCATTCTAAGGCTGAGTTAAGACAAAGAACAGGATTTTATATGTTCATCTTAGTTGGTTTACTAGGCCCCTTATTAGAAGAAAGTATGTTTCGGTTGCCTTTAGTGGCAAAACCAATTAATTTTAGTATTTCGGGTACAATTATATTTCTTTATCTCTACTCGTTTTATACAGGTGTGGAATTAGATTCATTGGATTTTTTTTGGCAAAGACTTTTACTATCCAGTGTGCTATTTATCTTGATCTATGGATTTTGTAATAAGTATAGTACTTATCTTAATACTCTTTGGAAGAATTATAAAATCATAACTATAGTTTTAATGTCTTTTCTTTTTGCTATATTTCATTTGTTAAATTATGATAGTAAGAGTTTGTCAGTTTTAAACAGTCTAGTAGTGGTAATTCCTTATTTTATTTCAGGATTAATTTACTCGCATGTTCGGTTAAACTACAATTTTCGTTTAGTTATATTGATTCACATGCTATTTAATGGTATGGGTTTGGTATTAACTTATCTTTTTTAAACTCAATTGTAATGGATCTTTTGTAAAAAAAGATAACCCAGGATTTTATAATTTTTAAAATACACCATGCATAGATTTTTTACCTTTTTATTTTTAGCTGTGATTCAAACCTTAACAGCTCAAAGCTCTAAAGTAGATTACATTTTTACAGATGTAAATGTTATTACCATGAAGGATGATAAGATTTTAAGAAATCAGACTGTTGTTATTCACGATGGAAAAATTATAGAAATAACAACTAAGTCTTCTTATCAGTCAGAAAATACGGTTGATGCAAAAGGTAGTTATTTATTACCTTCTATGGCAGATGCTCATATTCATTTTCCAGATAGCAAGCAAGAACTAGAGAGCGTAATGAAATTAAATCTGATTAATGGAATTACTAAGTTGCGTTCCATGAGAGGGGATTGGCAAGATATTGAATTAAAAAAGCAGTATAACAACGAGCATCAGTATTATCCTAAGTTGTATTTGACAGCTCCCCCTTTTCATCGAAGTTATGATTTAACGGAAGAGGAGATCGATTCTTATGTTATAAAAGCAAAGGATAATGGAATAGATCAGATTAAAGTTTTAAGTATAAAAAATCAACACGTATTTGAAATATTGAGTGAGGCGTGTAAAAAACACAATATGCCCTTAGGAGGTCATTTTCCAATAGTAGAAGATGGAGTGATGGGAGATGAAATTCTTTTTCAATCTTTTTATACTTCTATTGAGCATTTAGGAGGTTTAATAGGAGAGCCTGATAAGGTAGAAGATAGGATAAATTATATCAAGAGAAACGAGCTGTTTATTTGTCCTACTATGCAGTGGTATGCTATTGGATATGGCCAATATGGAGTTGAAGAAATGATGAATCAAAGAGGAATGCAATATATTCCTGAGGCAATCAAAAAAGACTGGGCTGAAAAGTCGATAAATTATAGAATGAAACTTGGAAAAGAAGAGTTTGAAGCAGAAAAACAAAAATATGCTTTAGAAATGCAAGAACGCTTTAACATGACTAAGAGACTAAATGATCAAGGTGTAAAATTATTATTGAGTCCAGATAGTAGTTCTAAATTTATTGTCCCTGGTTTTGGATTGCTGGAAGAAATGAAATTGTATCAAAAAGCAGGACTTTCTAATTTTGATATATTGAAAAGTGCTACAACTAACTTTGCTCTATTTTTTAAAGAAAATTACGGAATTATAGCTCCAGGGAAAGATGCAGATTTTATTTTGGTAAAGGAAAACCCATTAGAAGACTTAAAAGCTTTAGAGCAAGTAGAAGCGGTTTTCTATAATAAGTTTTATTTAGATAAAAACAAATTAACTGAAATTGCTAAGTCAGTAGAACCGAATTAGTTTGGTTACTTATTAAATAGAAAGGTGATATTTTTTTTTATGAATTCTTGAATTATAAACATAGGGTAGTTGTGAATAATTGTAAAATTAAGGACAAAGACTGTTTTGTGAAATTCAACATACAAAATAAGTATACTGGATGTAGCATTTAAATTTATTTTTTTATCAACATTTTTTTCTAAATGTAAATTTTCAACATTTTCAACCAGTCATAAACCCTTACTAACAAAGCCCTTTAACTTTCTGCCTCAACATTTAAAACCTCAAAAATCAATCTAAAATTCCTTCTTTTTTAAGACATATTCACGTGCTTTTGTCTGAATTTGATCATCAGATAAATACTTGTTTTTTAGCAGCCACTCATTGATTTCAGATTTCTGAAAGAACAAGTATTTACCATTCGGTTTAGAGTAGGGGATTTTACTGTAGTGAACCAGGTGATAGATATACGATTTTTTAAAACCAGTATATTTTTCTAGTTCTTCCACAGACAGAATTTCCTTGTGATTAGCAATGATGAGTTGTTCTAAATAGTCAAGCTTTTCAAGAATAAGTTTGATAGTTTCCATAGTCAATTACTTTTAAATTTAGAAGCAAACTACAGTTAACTAGTCAAGAATGTATATCAAGTGTAATTTAGGGTAGTACTTGGCCTATTTGGGATGCTTTCAGAACTTTTAGATCATACCGCGTATTTCGAGTAAAACAAGCTACTAGATTTTCGAACATAATTAGTAGAGGAAGTTACATATAAAAAGGTAACTTTGAAACAGAACGAAACGCCAAATGACAGGGAGTCAACATAAAAAAATACGACAAAACGATGAAAACAACGGAAGACCTAGCCTTACAGCTATTTACAACTAGATTAATGACGAGTGAGGAAGAAGTGGAACAATTTGAAGAAGCCTTAGCCCTCTTGTATCAACAAGAAAAAATAGAGCATCTTCCGTTATTTCTAAGCGTATTAGATGATCGAACACAACAAGAAGAAGTCATGTATGGCGTACTCCATTCGATCGAATCCTATGCAAGCACTTTAGGGTTTTCCAAGTATATTGAGCTTATTTTAGCCGCTATGGATTCGTTTCAGGAACAGGCGGAAGAATGGAAAGAACTGATTTTTCTTCGAATGATCAATAGCGAGGCGTGTTTTGATGATTTGTTGCGCCTTGTCAGCCAACAACATAAGGAGGAACTAAAGGAAGAATTACGACTTATTTTCTTGCGAATTATACAAAGAAATGAAGCTAAATTTGGTTCACCTTGTCGCTTGCTGTTAAGTGCATTAGATCATTCAAACTAAGGTTTTTCTTATAAAAGTACAAACAGCTAACCTTGAATTATTTGATTCCCAAGTAAGGGAAAAGCTTATTTGGGTTATCCACGGGGACGGTTGTTAAAGTGCCAGAACTACTTGGTAATTAATATGTTTTAATCCAACTAGATGTTTCGATAAACGGTTAAAAAAAAGTATATTTGAGTAAGGACCCAATAAAATAGTTTGATTCCTTGTCTGACTATTTCTCTGATCCTAAAAACCGAAGTAGAAAACCCTTTACACTCTAGTTATGAAGTTTACGCTTAAATCGTTTCACTATACCGTATTCCTATTCTTTATCCTGGTCAAAATGACTGCACAACCCAAGGTAGTTTCTACCTATGATAGCCTTATTGCTGAATCTTATCAAAAGGATCAACAAATCAGAGTGGAATTGGATTCCTTATTGGCAAATGAAAATAGGAGTAATCAAGAATTAGTAGACCATTTTGCTAAGGTTGAGAAAATTGATCTAGACAATCAACGTATCGTACTGCCTATTTTGGATCAATATATAGCTCAGGAAATTGAACTAACGGATGCTTCATTAGCTCAGCTGTACTATATCATTCAACATGCCGATGGAAAAATTCAAAGTAAGTATGCCCCTTTTATAACAACATTGTTTGATAAAGAATTAATTAGCAATCAAGAGTTCGCCTGGTTTAGTGATCGCTTGGCTGTTAGAAAAAACAAGGTTCAACCCTATGGTTTTCAAATAAAAAGTTGGGCAGAAACAGCAGAGCGTTTTCCTTATCCTATTTCCAGTCAGGCAGAAGAAAATTGTCAGCGGATTAATTTAGAGTCAAGTAAGGCGTATTTGGAGGAAAACTTTGGTGGGGATTATCAGCCTCAATACCTCACAACAGGGGAATTCGTTGTTTTTGGTCACGTGAAGGGAGAGCAGAACAACAGGGTAATTGTAGGGGAAGAAATGGAGGAAGCAGCGGTTAATGACAAAGGGTTTTACGTACTAAAAGTGAAGAAAAAGGAGGGGCAGGAAATTCGCTTATGCTTGAAAAGAGCGGGAGAAACCATGGATTGTAAAACAATACTCATGGACGATAAGGATTGGGAAGAAGTTGATTTTTAGCTACTGCTCCCTAGTTTTTTAAAAGATATAGGATGAGATAAATGACATTATAGCTATTTTGTTGTAGTAGTGTATAAGTAGTTAGGCACTCATTTATCTTTGATCAATTGCAAGAATTCAAAAACGAAAGCCAGTAAAAATGAATTAGTATCTTGTAGCCAAATTTGGAGCAGATGAGTACAACAGCGAAACAGGTTTCTTTAAAAAATATAGCAGGGCAGGTACACGAGGGAATTTTCTTTCAAAAAATCACCATGACCTCTTGGCTTGATCGCATGGAAAACCTCAAAGATTCTCATCGTCATGATTATCATGTTTTTTTGTTTTTAGAACAAGGCACTTTGGAGGTAGAAGTTGATTTTACACGCTATCAGTTAACTAGGGCTAGCCTGCTTTACACCAGTCCTGGGCAAGTACACAAAAACATCGATTTCAAGGATATTCAGTACTATGTTTTGGCTATTAAATCAGAGTATATCGCACCGGAGTACAAAGCTGTAATTGAAGATATGTTTCTGCAAACGCGGGTTACTCAACTCGGTGAAAAAGAAGTTCACCTGCTTAAAAATACAGCTGAGTTATGTGCAGAAATCTACCAAAAAACAAGGCTGTCGTTTTATGCAACGGCTTTGAAAAATAGCGTGAATGTCTATATTTCCCTTTTCTTGGAGCATTACCTAAGCCAAGGAAATGCACCACTTTCTTCCAATCGTTTTGAAAAGGTGACTTTGCGCTTTATCAAAGAATTAGATCTTCACTTTACCCAACATAAACGCCCAAGTTACTATGCAGATGTCTTACATATATCTACCACCTATTTAAATGAATGCGTCACCCAAACCCTTGGATTATCAGCGTCTAAGGTAATTCAAGAACGCGTTATTTTAGAAGCTAAAAGGCTTTTGTTTTATACAGATTCCTCCGTAAAAGAGATCGCGCTTGCTTTAGGGTATGAAGATTACTCTTACTTCTCTCGTTTATTTTTTAAAAACGAAGCCTGCTCACCTAAAGCGTTTAGAATTAAAAACCGCGATTAGTGCTAGTTTTACAAATATAACTCCCTTGTTCATTTTTCGAGATGGCCTTTACTTTGCCTCAATAATTTATATGGACAACAGGCTTGTTTAATGGTTTGTTTAACGAGATAACCAAAATAAACTTCACCCTGTTGTCCTTGGAATATAAATTATACGACGTATAAATACAAGGATAGGTTATGATGAAAACAATAAAATTAAAGTTGTTTTGTCTAGTGTTATTACCCAGTATAACAAGTAAAACAGTAGCACAAAACCACCCAGTTCAACCGCTTACTTTACAAGAGGTGATCCAGGCAACTTTACAAAATCACCCCCAATTAAAACTAAGCGAACAAGAGGTTCGATTGCGCGAGAGTGAATGGGATCGCAGTAAGACACAACGCTTACCTACTACATCGGTTCAAATGACCGTGGGATACCAAGGAAATACAACGCTGTGGGATAAAAAAGGGCAAAAGCAAACCACCTTGAGCAACTTGCACTTTAATCACGGCATTCAACTAACAGTCAATCAAACCCTGTATAAGGGCAATCAGATTAGCTTGAGCATAAAAGAACGGGCATTGAGTCACTTTTTGGCTCAGTTGGACCTTGAGCAACAGCAGCTGGATTTAGAGCTAGCCGTGAGTAAGTACTACCTGAATTTATATCGAGCCGAACGCCTTGCCTTCGTTTACACCAAAAACAAGGAATTGGCAGAAGAACGGTTAGCTCTTGTGAAACAGTATTTGGAACAGGGCATGGTAACCAAAGATGAGGTGCTACTCGCTGAGTTGCAAATTGCGGATATGGAGCTTAAACAACAGCAAAACATTGCCGATCAGCAACTTATCCAAAAGGAGTTGCGATTAGCTATGGGAGAGGAAGGGATAACGGTCACCACACAAATACCCGATATTGGGTTTCAACAATCGCTGTTAAAAGAGGAAGCTGATTATGTAGAAGAAGCGTTTGAGAAATCTGTACGCTTGCAAAAAGAGGAAGAGCTTATTACCCTTGAAGAATTAGGTTTACAAAGGGAAAAGTCGAATCGCTGGCCCGAGCTTTATGCTTTTATGCAGACCGCTGCGGATCGTCCCGTACGTACTACGACACCACAGCTGGATGTATATGCCAATACTTGGCAGATGGGCATAGGGATTCGCTATGATATAACCGGATTATACACAGCTAGAAAAAGGGAAAAACCCCATCAAATACAAGTAGAGATGGCCCAACAACAGCAGCGTTATCTCAAGCAACAGCTCGAAAAGGATATTGCTCAAGGTTATTTACAGGTCGAGTTGCACCTGAGTCAACAAAAACAACTACAGCAAGCCCTAGAGCAGGCCAAGGAAAATTATCGCATTACACAAAAGAAATACACGGCTCAATTGGCCTTGTACTTAGATGTATTCAATGCGAGTACAATTCTGCTTGAAACCGAATTAAATGTAGCCAATACCCAGGCTGAACTACTTTACTCCACGCTTTATTTAGCCTATTTGGTTGGAGATTTAAACACCTTAAAATAAAAAATGATGACACCAAGAAAACGCAATTATATTCTATTTAATTCCTTTGCTATTGCAGGGGCACTGCTACTGGTTTGTGTGGCATTGATTCAATTTTTTCACTTAAATGATACCAGTTATACCAATGCAGCTCAAATTGAAGGGCATGTAATTCCCATTAACGCCAAGGTGAATGCCTATGTGGAGAAAGTAAATTTTAGCGAGCACCAACCAGTAAAAAAAGGAGATACTTTACTCTTGCTAGACCAAACTGAGTTTAGGATTCAATATCACAAGGCGCAAGTCGATTTAACCAATGCCAAAGCGGCCTATAGCAAACGGTCAATCGCGATTAAAGGTTTGGAGAACAATGTGGAGGTGGTTCAATCTTCTATGGATGAATCAACGGTAAAGGTAAATTACCACAAGGCCAACTATTTGCGTTATGCTGCTTTGTTACAAGAACAAGCGGTTACTCAACAGCAATACGAACAAATGGAACTACACTATCGCAGTGAGCAAGCCAATCTCGAGAAGTTAGCCAAGCAAAAAAAGAGCACCCAGCTTTTAGTCGAAGAAAATAAGGAAGCACTTGAGCTAGATAGGGCTCAAATCCAGCTGGCTGAATCTGCTATTGCGCTGGCAGAAGTAAATCTTGCCTATACGGTTATTACGGCTCCGCATGATGGAATAGTGGGTAGGAGATATAGCAATGAGGGGCAATTGGCGCAGGTAAATCAGCAGCTGACCACTCTTGAAGAAGGTAAGGGCAAATGGGTTACGGCTAATTATCTAGAGCGACAAGTCAAAAAACTACAGGTTGGACAACAGGTATCTATTGCAGTAGATGCTTTAGGTGGTCGCAAGTTTACAGGCGTTATTACGGCTATAGCGGGAGCAACGGGAGCGAAATACTCCGGTATTCCTATTGATAATGCGGTGGGGAATTTTGTTAAAACACAACAGCGTATTCCCGTGCGAATCGAGTTTGCAACTGATGCCATTGATTTGGATCAATTGATTGCTGGGATGAATGTGGAAGTACGCGTAAAAAAATAAAATCATGTACAATAGAGGGCTTTTTAAGGCGCATATTCCTTCTTCTTTACAATTTGTCATTATGTTTATTTTTGGCTTTGTACTGGTGAATGTCTATGCTGTATATCCAGGGAATGCTGCGGAAATATACAGTACATTGGGATGGTCTTCTGGGGCGATTACCAGTGCTAATAATACGATGATCATTGGAATGGCCCTGACTTTTCCCCTTATTCTACGGGTTAAAATGGTGCTAAAAGCACAGACAAAATTATTCTGGGGTTGCTTGCTTTTGGCTGGCTTATCCATTGTTTCTATCTACAATACAAGCTATATGATGCTCTTGGTGATTAGCTTTAGTATGGGGGTGATTAAAATGAACTGCCTCTCGGAGTTTACCTTGCTTTTCATTACCATCGTTAGTCAAAAAACAGGAGCAAAGGTGAAGTCCTACGCCTATTTCTATGCCGTGCTATACGCCATAGTGGCTCTGGGAACGTTTGTGGCGATTTATAGCGCTTATGGTTATAGTTGGGAACGAACTTGTGTGGTGTTTGCTATACTGCTTGTGCTATGCGCCATACTGACGCATTTTACCGTGCATACTTCTTCTTTTTCAAAATATTATCCACTGTATTATATCGATTGGTTTAGCGTGGCTTGCCTGAGCTTGGGCTTTGCACTGTGGAGTCATTTGTTTGCTTTTATACAAGAGTACAACTGGTTTTACGGAGATTATAGGGGTTTTGTATATGGCATAAGTGGACTATTGCTTATTGTAGTGGGCATGGTTAGACAACGCTATTTGAAACGACAGTTCTGGCAATTAATCACCATGCGAAAACGCAATGTGTGGGTAGCTGCTCTGTTTATCTTTACCATTGGCATATACCAAGGAGCTAGTGGTTTTGACGCTCTCTTGATGTCATCAGTACTAGGATACGATACCTTAACGGTAGGAAAGGTGAATTTGGCGATGGTCCCTGGTTCTTTACTTGCAGGTGCTATGGGGTTACTGCTGCTTAAGCATAACAATCGAGGTCTTAAAACCTTTATTGTCTTGGGATTTGGTGTTTTTATTTTACAATACGCCGTTTCCTACTTTTATATTCATCCACAGCTTACCATTTCCTATTTTTATTTTACGCATTTTATGCGGGCCTTAGCCATTGGTATGTTGTATATCGGGTTGTGGCATTATCTTACTATGGGACTGGAACTGAATGATTCCCTGTCTATTATGTCGCTGATGTTGATTGTGCGAACCTTTTTAGCCTTGGCTGTTTTCTCTTCCCTATATAGCTATGCAAGTTATGTTTTGCAAAAAACAAGTATAGGTGAGCACGCCTTATTAATTAATTACTCCTATGTAGAAAACAGGGCTAATCTATCCTTGTCTGCTATTCAACAACAGGCGTTATTGGCATCCTTTAAAACAATTTATGGAGCTATTTTACTGGTTTCTGTTCCTGTTATGATGGCGGTAAGTCTACATGGATTTGGATTATCTAAGTGGATGGTCACTAGGCAAATGCGCCGTTTTTGGGTCAAGCTATAATTTAAAAGAACAAAGAGGAAGTTTTATGCTTCCTCTTTGTATACAGAAAATAACGAAATATAAAAATATGCTAACTAGTAATTGTATCGACTTCCAAAACCGTAACGTTTAGCTCTACGGTTATTGTTAGATGAATTCGAATTATTATCAGTAAACATTGAATCTCTTGATGTATTCATGCTATCGTAATTGCGAGAAGTTCTTGCTGAAGTGTTACGCGAGCGATTGCCACGACTTGTTTGAGACTGATTTCCTTGACCATAAGGTTGATCTTGCGTATATCGCTGATCCTGATGACCGTATTCTCTAGGAGAGTTCATGCGGTAAGGATGGTCATATTCCTGATCATATCGATTGTCAAATGTTTCATTGTAACCGTAGTGATCGTCGTTGTTTTCATAACTATTGTCCTGATAAGCAGGATAATCCGAATGACGGTCGTCTCTAGCGTAGATTTCTTGGTTGTAATCTCTTTGACGATTCATTGGGTATTCCAAGTTTCTGTCGTAGCTATCCATATAGTTTGAACGTTGATTCGGATGGTATTCATTGTCGTTGAAATACCCGTCGTTTTCGTAATCTACATTACTGTCGTATTGTGGGTTTCTAGCATTGTTGAATCGATAATCCTCTCTATCGTTGGTGTTGTGATTGTAATCGTCAAAATGATAATTATCTTGGAATTGATCCTCGTTGTAGTTATCGTAGTTTCTTGAATGACCGGAGTTATTCATGTTACTTCTTTGGCGATTTGATCTTGATCTGTTGTTATTGCGATTATTCATCTTCTTGAAGTTTTTGTGATTAATAAAAAGTAGTGACAGCTAGTATTTATTATTTCATTGCTTCAATGTTGTTATAATTAAAGCAAAAGTCATGCAAAAGAACAAATAATGTGAATATTTTATCTCAATATGGCTATTTGTTCTGAAGTAACAAAAAAAGAAGTACAGGTTTATGCCTTGTAAAGCACCTATTTTATATTTAAATCGTTGTTTTTCATTTTATTAATTATTCTTGAATGTCAAATAATTCTTACGGTATTGATGGTGTTGTTTTCCACATAGAGAGGAAATTATGCACAAGTATTCTACATTAAAAATAAAATAGAATGACAGTAAGACAAGAAAGACAAGGTAAAGATGAGAATAGCATAGTTTTAGTTTAACAATATGTAAATAAAATGAAACAATATGCAAGAAAAAGAAAAAAAACAGCATCCCCCAGGGAGTGAGCAC
>JASLHL010000301.1 GCA_030152225.1 Flavobacterium sp.
TTTCGTATTTTTAGGTACGCGTAAACAGCGCCTAGCGATATACTTTTAGGCTCGCTCAAAATGATTGTATTTCCATTATGCAAAAATCAGTTTCACTCCTTATATTGATGAGTTTCCCTTTTCTTTTTCTGTCTTGTACAAAAAATTACGAATTAGAATCCCGCGATGCTGGACAATATGGCTATGAAGTGTGGCAAGGCCACTTTCTTGTAGAAAACGGGGTGCAAATTCCTTTGCTATTTGGTGTTGAGGGAAAAACGGGAGTACGCCAAGTACGCTTATTTAGTGGTTCCGAACTAGCGCATTGGAGCTATTGGCATGAAGAAGCAGATTCTGTTCAATTTAAGGCTGGATTACACAGCGAATTTAAGGGAATACGAGTGGATAATACGATATCAGGAAGCTATTTCGATGGCGTTGGAACACAGGTAGCGCGCGCAAAATTTGTCGCCCAAAAAGTGGAGCAACAAACGTCCCCCTTTGCTCCTGTTGCTACCCCTACACCCATTGTACCTACTGGTACGTGGCAACTTGATTTTGGAACTTTAAAAGATCTGAGCGATCCCAATGAACTCCTACGGTATACGATGGATCGCGTACAAACTTTTGATCTCTACCGAAAAGACCACACGATTATTGGTAAGGCCTATGGAGCTGGAGGTATTCAGGGATTTGATGGTATCATGACGTCCACGGGATTTATTTGTTCCTCCTTTCATCATGCAGAGCCCTTTTTGATAGAAGCGACCTTTGTAGATGAAAACACTTTTGCTGCGACCATTACCTCCACAACGGATGTCTTTGAGGTTCGCGGAACACGCAAATCCCAAACCAAAGAGGATACAGCCTATACAGGTTCTGTACTTAGAGGTTTTTACTTAACAGTAAAAGCGTTCTTCAATAGGTAACCTTGGATCAAATTTCCTTTTTATTGCTTTTACTACAAAAAGCCAATGCATAATACACTGGCTTTTTTTTACATCTACAGGTTTTATCAATCCAAATGGAAGACATACTCGTGATCCTGCTCCTTTTTATACGCAAGTGAAGCCGTTTTAGGCGACAAAGCAAACAAAGGCGAAAACGTTTTTACTTTGACTGTCTTTCCATCGGGATAAAACTCCAAAATTCGAACTAAACCATCTCCTCCATTGCCATCATGTCCACCACCTTCCGATTGCATATCAAACAACATTTGATGTACTGTTCGACCAGCTTTATTTTGATCTGATCGATAACCCGTACCAGAAATATGTCCCGCTAGAACTAAGGCGATCTGTTGATTGGGATAAACTAATTTTTCCCAAAGTTGCTCCCCATTGTTAGAGTCAGGCAAAACAATACGACTTGATTTAAGCTGTTTTTTTTCTTTGATATAGGGCTCAAAAATCACCCATTTATTTTCACCATCGAGGCGTTCGTTTGTCCGATTGAGATAGGCATGCGTCAGTAAAATCACCTTGTGATTTTTATACTCCTCAAAACTCAAAATTGTATTAGCCCAAGCTACTGTTTGATCACTTGGTGCATATTCTACATTAAGCACTAAAAAGTCTTGTCCATGCAAGTCAGTAAACTCATATACTGCATTGCTCAATGTGGGTTTATTCGTTGCATCCCATCCATATTGTACGATGTGTTTTCGGTTCAATACATTTTGCTCTATGCTAAAATAATCATCATACTGAGAAGTTCTATTTCCTTGTTGATCAATCGTATAGTCATGATTTCCTGTTGCGAGAATATAGGGCACTTTATGATTGAGTAGACCAAACGAACGCGAAACAAATTCCCATTGCTCTTTGGAAGGGACATCGCCATCATGTCCAGGAAGGATCACCTGATCTTGTTCGACCAAGTCACCTACGCATAAGACCATTTTGATATTTAGTTTCTCTACATGGGCACTAATCCATTGATTCATCACATCCAAAATTGGCTGATTCTGATAGTATTTTACATAGTTTTGCACATCAGGTACCAAGACCAATGACCACGACTTCGCGTGGTCTAATTGGACAGTAGCCTCATATTGCTGTGCTTGTAGAGATAAGGTTGAGAAAAAAAAGCTCAATACTCCAATTCTACTATATTTTCTTTTCATCTTAATACCCTGGATTTTGCTTGATATTCGCATTGATAATAACTTCTTTCGAAGGAATTGGCCATAAATACTGCTTCTGACTATCAAAGGCACGTGAAGCCAATACTTTGATGGTTCCCCTAGCTAATAAACGATCAAAAACAGGTAGTCCATCAGCATCAATAGTAGGTGTATCAGACCAAAACCAAAGCTGTTGATCTACTACTTGGCTTTGTAGTGGTTTAGGATCTAACAAACCATAATTCGGTCTATTTAAGGCCTTTTCCGCCAATTTCCATCGAATTAAATCTTCGATTCGCCTATTCTCCCATGCCAACTCTACTCTTCGCTCTAAGCGCAAAAGTCGACGCATCTCTTCTTGTGATCCCAAGGCTACTGCTGGTGCTGTGATTCCACTATTGTGATATCCTCTGGCTCTAACTTTATTCATAGACTCTACCACTTGTTGATCTAACTCACCCAGTTCAATCTTGGCCTCCGCTAACATTAATAATACATCAGCATAGCGCATAATAACGATATCACTTTCCATCAAATAATCATCAATCCAATCTTCATCCACTCCTTTTTTAAGAGATAATCCATTATAAGAAGCATAAGTATCTACACTTCTTGTATCCTTGTTTTTGACCTGCTGTCCTGTTGTTGTATTCAATACTTTGGTTGCATCTGGACGAGGATTGTAGATATAACCTAAAAATGGTTGATCAAATTCCGCTATAGTTGCCAATAAACGGGGATCTCTGTTTTTAAATGGTTCTTTTGAATTAAACAAAGGTGACTCATCAATTGTTTTTCCATCAATACACAAGTAAGAAGCAAACAGATCCCACGAAGGCTGAGCGACATTAGCCCCACCTGCATTTCGCGTGACAAAATTTTTCACGTTTAACGTAGAATTTAACGTAGCCAATCGCGGGATACCAAATATGGTTTCTTTGGAATTTTTTGTTTTTGACAAGAAATAAGTCGCATAATCCTCCTGTAGTTCATATACCCCTAACTTAATACAGGCTTCACTTGCTTCTTTTGCTGTTCTATAATCCAATAGATTTAATGCTGTTCTAGCTTTAAATGCATATACGGCTCCTTTTGTCAATCGAGCGGTACTCGTCCCTTTATACACTTCAGGTAAATGCGCTAAAGCAAAATCAAAATCTTGATATACCTGATCTAAAACGACTTTTTTATCCGTACGTCCCATAGAAAAGGCCTCTTCAATGGTTAATTTATCTGTGTAAAAAGGTATGTCCCCGTAGTAAAAAACCAAACGTCCATAAAAGATAGCTCGAAATGCTCTGGCTTCTGCTTCGAACTGTTTTTTATCTAGGTCACTTAAATTCCCTTTGTTGTTTTTTAGATTAACCAGAATGGTATTCGCTCTAGAAATCCCTTTGTACGTATTGTGCCAAAAATCGGTTGATACTCCCCATTCACTGTTTATTCCTGCAGAGGCATAACTATTCATCACTTGGCGTTGAGACCAGTTATCGCTCATGCGTTCTGACGTCCAGTTTACATCCAAATCCCATAAATATTCCCTATAAAAATCGGCAATAGAAATTTCGTACTCTTTTTTGTCGCTATACCAATTTTCTGTAGAAGCATTAGCAGGTGGGTTTAACTCTAGATCAGCACAACTAGTCAGCCCCAATAAAACGAATAGTAAATATATTTTTTTCATGTGTTGTCGTTTAAAAATTAACAGATACACCAAAGTTGATGGACTTTGTGATATAAGAATTGTATAGTGTTTCTGGATCAAATCCTTTCGGAAAATTACTCACGGTAAAAAAGTCATTTAGCGATAGGTATACGCGTAGTCGATCAAGTAGGATCGGCTTGATTACTTCTTTGGGAAAATTATAGGCGAGGGTGATATTTTTAATTCTGAAATACGCACCATTTACCAGCCATAGGGTTGAGGTTTTATAGTTATTATTTTCAGCACTTGCATGTGATAATCTTGGATATTTTGCAGCTAGATTTTGACTTTCTGTATTATATGGACTCCAATATCTCCCATCAATTTCTTGCATTGGACTTGTCCAAGAGGATTGGAAAGGTCTCATTTGTTCTTCTGTCAATAGGCTTTGTCTTTTCCCAACTCCTTGAAAAGCCATTCCCAATTCAATGCCTTTGTATTCCATTTGAAGTGTCCCACCATAAGTAAAACGCGGTAGGGAATTTCCTAAGGGTACTCGATCATAATCGGCCGATATTTTGCCATCAGCTACCCCGTCAGGGCCACTAATATCCTTGTATTTTACATCACCTGGCTTTGTCGTTGTACTCAATAAGGCACTATTTTCAATTTCTTCTTGTGACTGAAACAATCCCTCTGCAACATACCCATACCAAGCATTATAAGGCGTTCCTTCTCTAATAATCTGATTATTGCCAATCACAATACGCCCATTTAGATTCCCCATCATCGTTTTTGAATCCGATACATTCAATCCAACGCTGTATTTAAAATCTTTGATATGATCTCGCCAAGTAACATCTAAATCCCAACCTTCGGTGTGCATCTCTCCTGCATTTTGATTCGGGTTTTCAAATCCCATAAAAGCGGGAATTTCCAACTCTAACAACATGTCTTTGGTCTTCTTTTTATAATAATCTGCAGTAATCCCCAAGCGGTTGTTTAAAAAATACATATCCACACCAAAATCAGTTGAAGTTGTTGTTTCCCAAGTAATATTTTCAATAGCATATTGAATCTGAGCAGCAGTTAAAGAGGATAAAATTTGCCCATCTTGATAGAATAAGGTGTTCGAAAACCCAATAGATGATTGGTAAGGGTAATTTCCGATGCGTTCATTACCCAATGTACCCCATGAACCTCGTAATTTCAGATTGCTAAATACGTTTTGCCCTTGCATAAAATCCTCATTAGAAACCGTCCATCCCACTGATACGGAAGGAAAAGTTCCCCATCGGTACTTGGAGTGAAAACGAGATGAACCATCTTTTCGAATATTGGCTTGTATGTGGTATTTATCCTTGTAGTTGTAAATCAATCGTCCAAAAAACGAACGATAGGCTGTTTCGTACTTATTCCCTGAATTTGTCATATAATCCACAGGTGCTAAATCCAAGTAAGGGAAATTGTCCAATTCCATATTAGTAGCGGAAGCACCTAAATTTTCTACAGCATTATAGTTGTCTTCGTATCCAGCCAATAAATTAACACTGTGATCATTATACGTTTTATTGTAGTTAATCAACACTTGTTTGGTCAACTGCTTTCCTTCATTTCTATTTTCAACCAGCTGCGTACTTGAATGGCCATTGATATAACCGCCAAAACGCGTGGGATCTTGTGCATCGTAGTAGGGAATTTGTTTGGAAAAATTCTTTCTTCGATTAAAGTACAGCTGAGGAGCAACCACCAACGTAATTTTTAGATCATCAAGAGGTGTGATATTTAAGGCGAAACGACCATAAGCTTTATCCGACGTATGTTTATTTTCACCCCCATAATGTAAACTAGCATAGGCATTCGATCCCGATTTTCCTTCTGCTATTCTACCATCTTGCCAAGTTGCGGCATATACTGGTGCATAACGCATTGCCTCCCAAACAGGGTTATTAGTTGGCGAAGTTTGATTGGTCGTATTATACGAAAAATCAACATCCCCAGATAAAAAGGAATTAATTTCCACACTATTATTTAATCGCATCATAATGCGCTTAAAATTTTCGACGGCGTACATGGCCTCATTATTATCATAGGTGATACTCAAGCGCGACTTGGTTCGTTCTCCTCCACCTGACATGGAGAATGCATGTCGTTGCTGATAAGCGGCTTTCCTAAGTAATAGATCTTGCCAATCTGTAATAGGAAATTGATCCGGATCAAGGGCATTATTTTGTTTCCACGTTTGAATGGTTTCTTGGCTATAGATACTGTGTTGTCCATCTGTTGGATTTCCTGCATCATTCCATGACATCTCGTTGATCATTTCCATATAGCGTTGGTAATCCACAGGTTTAGGCATAGCCGTAGGTTTATCTATCCCATAATCTGCCTTATAACTAAATTGAAACTCGCCTTTTTTTGCTCTTTTTGTTGTGATTAAAATAACACCTGCAGCGGCTCTAGCCCCGTAAATTGAGGCAGCAGCTGCATCCTTTAACACCGAAATTTCTGCAATATCATTGGTGTTAACCTCATCGATATTATCTTGCGCTACCCCATCGACAATAATCAGTGGATTACTATCGCCAATTGTAGTAACTCCTCTCACGCGAATCGTAGCGCCTGTTCCTGTTTTATTGCTGTTTCGCGTAACAGTAACCCCTGATAGCTGACCTTGTAAAGCTTGCGACAGCTGCGTTGTATTACGCGCTTCTATTCGCTCTCCACTCACCTGCCCGACAGACCCCGTTATATCCTTTTTCTTCATTGTTCCATAGCCAATAACGACAATCTCATCCAAAGCAGAAGCTTGTTCGCTCAATTTGACATGCATGGTGGACATTGCCTTTTGTTCTGTAGGTTGGTAGCCCATAAAAGAAAATTCTAGTAGATCGCCTTCTTGTGCTTCTATGCTAAAAGCCCCATCTAAATCAGACATTCCAGCTTGTTTCGAATGTAAGTTGACGACCGTTGCACCAGGCAGGCTCAATCCATCATCTCCAACAATTACACCTTTTACTGTGATTAATTTTGTCTTCGATTTACTTTGCTTTAGGGAAATAAATTGATCATTTAGCTGATATTCAATCCCCCATGTACTTCCCAAGGCATTCAATACCGACTGTAAATCAATGGTTTGCGTAGGTAAGCTAACCTTATTATGAGTATTAATGGCTTGATCGAGATAAACATTAAACGCTGTTTGTTTCTCAATAGCAGCACTAATTTGTGCTAAGGTCACTTCTTTACTAGAAAATTGGACCTCTACTTCTTTGAGCGAGTGCTTTTGTGCCCACCCTGTTGTTGCAAGAAGAAGAATCACAAGCAAGAATAGCTTGTGTTTCCTGATGTTAAATAAATTGTTCATTGTGTTGTTTGTCGTTTACTATTGAATAATTAGAGTTTGATTTTGCTTGTTTATCGATAGATTATGGAGAAACGCAATACTGTGTAGAATCGAATAAAGCTCTTTTTTAGGATAGTTTCCTTGTATGATACGATGGGCCTTGGTTTGGTCTTTTAGGAGGATCTGTATTTGGTAATAGGCTTCCAGTTCTGCGATAACCTCTTGTAGTTCTTTTCCTTTAAAGTTAAAATAGGCTTGTGTTTGATCTAGTGTATTGACCATTTGTTGGTGGTTTTTCCACACGATACTGTCTTGGGCTTGTAGTACAAAAAGTTTGGTATGCTCCCGTTCTAAAACGGCTACCTTCCCGTGATTTACTTTTACTTTATAGGTGTTATCGGAATCATCCACTACAAAATTCGTCCCCAAAACTGTTGTTTGTATATTTTTAGTCTGAACGATAAAGGCAAGCTTAGGATTTTTAGTTACTGAAAATGCAGCTTTCCCCTTCAGTATCACCTGGCGATTCTCCTGATTAAAATCTGCTGCAACGACAAGCGAACTTCCCTTGTAAAGGGTAACAGTAGAATGATCTGCTAAAAGCACCTTCATATCGCGATCCGCACGATACGTCAAGGCGGTTTGGGATTGAAAAGGATTCCAAATAAAAAATGCTAGAGGAAGGGCAATTACTGCGCAAAAGGTAGCAATCTTACCTAGAGTACGCCTGCGTTGGTATTGGCGTTTGCACTGCTGTATCTTCAATTTTATTCTCAACTCCGCTTGGTCGAGATTTTCCAATGATTCTTGCGCGTCCTTTTGTGCAGTCTTTTGGGTGTGCATTTGCATCTTATCCACCCAACGATCTAGAAAAGCATTTTCCTGTGCTGTTGTCTTACCTTGGGCAAAACGCTGTAAAATATCTCTTATTTTCTTGTCCATAAAACAGGCTGTTTTCTATAGAGTGTCGAAAAACAGTACCTGTACTAGTCACTTTCACAAACTTTACACAAGGATAATATAGCTAACAATTACTTAACAAAGGTGGACAAGAAGAAAAATAAGTTCAACAGCATACGGCAAATGCGTACGCAAGGTTTGCAAAGCTTTGGAAATGTGATTTTTGACCGTATGTTCAGATATATTCATTGCTTGAGCAATTTCGGCATAAGACTGTTCTGCATAAAAGCGCAGTTGAAAGGCTTGATAACACTTATCAGGTAAGAGTTCAGCTGCCTTTTGTTTGATTTGATCCAACAAATACGCTTTAAAAAGTTGTTGTTCTTCTTCTGTCATTAAGTCGCTCTCTTGCAAAGCCTCGTATGCAAATTCCAATTCATTAGTTGTAAATGGACGTTTTCGCATATACTCAAAACTCTTGTACTTAGCAGCGGCATACAAATACGATTTTATATTTTGGACATCGAGATGATCCAACCTCTTCCATACATCAATAAATAGCTCTTGAATGATATCTTCGGATTGTTGGCTATCTTTTGTAAGAGCATACGCATAGGAATAAAGAGGTTTCCAAAGTTCCGAATAGATTTGATCGACAAGGTAATCATTACGCTTAGACATAGGCTCGTTTTTGAGCATAAAAGTATTTATTCCATTCAACCAGAGATTAGCCCGTGCTTTTACTAAATTATTAAGTTTCATCACAACACAATTAAAAAGCATAAAGCATTAGCAACCAACACATTAAATCCAACATACAGCTATCCTTCTCTTTTCATTTGATCAAGTAAAGGTTAACGAATATCCTTATCATATTACCAATACGTTAAGGATGACTCAGAACATAGGAAGATGCTTGATATAAATACACTATATCTAATGCGCCTCTGCATAAAGGCCAAGCATTCGCAGACAGCCTACCAAAGAAAAGATACTTTATTCTTCCTACTACCCGATCATTGTTGCTAACATGCCAAAAAAATTACTGCAATTATGCGATAGAATTGGGAGCAGAATACTGCGGCTTTTTAGGGTAATCCACCCCCAAACATAGCCTTGAAAACAGGTTTGTACAAAATAAAGCGTATCAAAATTCACACCATCAGCTTTGTTTAGCGTTAAAGCGTGTGTAAATCCAAAAAGAATGGCGGTTAATACGATACTGGGATTCCCTAAATAAGGGATTTTTTCTTTTAACGACGAGGCTAAAAGCCCAAGTAAAATTCCGCGAAACATCATTTCTTCATCAAGACCTGGAAGGGTGAATTGAAAAGCTAGTGCTTCTATATTACATGCTTCTTTATCAAATACAAACCCAGCGGTTATTGATAGTAAAACTATTCCTATTGCAGCGAGTAAAGCAGGTTTAAGATATGCTTTACTCTGTTTTAACGTAAAAAAATCAGTAGTTTTAAAATAGTTTCGAAACAGAAAATAAGAAATGATTCCCCAACTAATTCCATATAATTTACCTTCCCAATTCCAACTGCTTGCTATGAAAGTAAAGTCTGCCTGTATGGTTGGCAAAGCAAGAGCCACCTGATACACCACAAAAATGAACACAACTAATAAAAGCCGTTGAATGTGTCGTGTAGCCTTACTTTTTAACAGTAAAAAAGCAAAGGGCATTAAGAGTATAACTTGTAAAATTGCTTCAAGTAAAACTTCAGTCATGGTTCATTTCAATTACCTATAGGTATCTTATCGATTATCTCTTATTTTTTTCTATCTATTGGATAAAACAGCCTACAGCTGTCTACTTATTCAAGGTCCAAAGTAGGGCTTTTTGTTTAGTTGCTCTAAAAATTGTCGTATGCTGTTCATTGGGTTCATCGGAATAGGTCCATTTCAAAGCAGCAGCATTACTTGCGGTTAAAATAGACGCTAACTCCTGTGTATGTGGAAAAATATCTGTGGCATTCGATCCAGCAAACCAAAGCTTTCTGTTCGTTGTTTTCGTCTTTTCTAGGTTTTCTTTTGCCGTTCTCACGAGAAAGTGATCATTCCACCATAAAGAAGGATCAAAGGCAATATAATTCGAAAATAATTCAGGTTCTAAAAAGAAGGTTTCCATCACAAATAAACCTGCGGCAGATTCTCCTAAGATCGTTTTTTCTCCTTTTGTACGATATCGTTGCTTTATTTCCTTAAATAATTCTTCTTTAATAAATGCTCGAAAAGCAGCTGAACCACCAACCACAGGTGCAATTTCTTTGTCTTTTGCCACCGTAGTAAAGCCCGTTAAATCTCTTCTTCTTTGGGTGTTTTCTATCCCCACTAAAATAACAGCCGGAATTTTTTGCGTCTTGATCAGCTCGTCCAACGTATTGGCTATATGGGGGAAATCTTCTGCCACTCCACCATCAGCCATGTAAATCACAGGTAAAGAATCCAGACCACTGCTATAGCCATCAGGCGTCCATACGTTGATCACCCGTTCCTCTTTTAGTTGATTTGATTGCAGTTTAAACGTATCATGTACTGGAATAACATCCTTATTCTCAGGTTTAGTAGTACAACTTACTAGTGAGATCACGCCTACTAGGCAACCTATAATCGCAATTTTTGCTTTCATCTTCGTTCGTTTAATTCGTTAGACAAGGATTGACATCAGTAAATCGAACCAAAAGAACGAATGTAGTTCTGACTGTACGTTTTACTCGTTTTAAATGTATAAAATTTAGGCTTTGCTTTTACACGTATAGGACTGAATTTTAGTTTTTTGTTCGATATTTTTAAGAGAATCCCTAAAATCAACGTTAAATTGATAAGAAGATTAAAATCCCGGTTGATCTACGCCTATCTGATTCTATTGCAATAGATAGCCCCTCTTTCTTACCTTCTTTTGTCTCGATCCAAAGTCAAGTCCTCCTACGATCTAATACGTTGACGTACTTACCTGACTTGCCCCAAGTGATTGTCGCTATATTCGTTCCTTTGTCTGTGTGAAGATTCGCATAACCCTCAAAATTACTTATCTTAGTTGACTGCTATTTATTGCTGCTATGCGACTAAAAATGTTCTTGATTAATCATTGACTACGTTCTTTTTTGTTCTTATTTTTACGAAAAATGCAATAAAATAAAAATCAGTACGAAAAAGAATGAATACACCAACGTTTGAACTTTCAAATGAACAACGTGCCTATTTAGGGCTTGAACCAGTTGAAGCCCATTGGGAACGCGTTTCCTTGTTTGACAAATACTATTATTTTGATGGGGATATTATACGCAAAGAAATTAGCGTGGGCGAACAAGGCTATACCGAACGCAGTCTCCATGAAAAAACAGCAGAGAATCGAAGCATTCTCTTACCTAAAACGTCCAAAGGCAAGAGCAAAAAGCTCAATTTTACGGCCTCTCAATCCTTTAAAGGGATTGGTGCTTATTTTTCCTTTTGGAACGAGTACCTAACGCTGTCCAATTATACCACACAGACCTCCTTTTATAGCGAACAGTTACCCAATCAAAAGCTAGAAGACCTGCCACTTTGGTTAGAGCAATGGATCGCAGATACCACCCCTCAAGAGTTAGAGGCGATTAGGCAATTTAGTCAAGCGCATCGACAGCACTGTAAGTATGCTGAGGGTGACTTTTTTGCTTTCAAGATAGGAAGAAAGCAATGGGGATTTGGACGTATCCTCCTCGATGTTCAAAAGCAGATTAAAACCAATAAAATAAAGCGAGACGAACACTTTGGACTAACGAATCTCATGGGAAAATGCCTTCTAGTCAAGGTATACCACAAAATAAGCGATACACCAACCCTAGATTTACACGCACTTGCTCAAACACCTGCACTGCCGTCTCAAATCATCATGGACAACCATTTTTACTACGGACAAAATCCCATAATTGGTCATCTTCCCTTGCAAACACAAGAATATGATATGTTGATTTCCTATAGTAAAAGCATCAGCAGTGACTCGCCGCGAATCGTTTACCTTCAATATGGGATGTTGTTTCGCACCTTAGATATCGAAGTGTTTGATCGCTACCTCCTACATGAGGATGACAGCCTCTATTTGGGTTATGAGGAAAATCCGTATCGCAAGGAGAGCTCGGGCTTTGGTTTGGATACCGCTAGTCTTGAAGACTGTATCAAGGCCCAATCGAATCTTCCG
>JASLHL010000046.1 GCA_030152225.1 Flavobacterium sp.
TTTATTTCAACAGAAACTATTTTTGAAGATGAAAGATAAGAGGATATTGTACGTATCATCTGAAGTGGTACCTTATTTAGCAGAAAATGAAGTTTCATTAATGTCTTATGATGCGCCTAAAATGATTAATGAACAGGGAGGGCAAATAAGAATTTTTATGCCGAAATACGGTAGCATCAATGAAAGAAGACACCAATTACACGAAGTAATCCGCCTATCGGGGATGAATCTCGTAGTGAATGATATGGATATGCCTTTGATAATCAAAGTGGCTTCTATTCCTAAAGAGAGAATTCAGGTTTACTTCATCGATAATGATGAATACTTTAAAAGAAAATCAACGTTTTCAGATGAAGACGGAGTATTATACCCAGACAATGACGAGAGAGCTATTTTCTTTACCAAAGGGGTAATTGAGACAATTAAAAAATTAAACTGGGTTCCCGATATCATCCATGTGCAAGGCTGGATGGCTTCTTTATTGCCAACCTATTTGAAAAATTACTATAAAGACGAAGCTATTTTTGCAGACACAAAAATAGTTACCTCTATTTTCAACGAAGGTTTTGAAGGAACATTAAGCGGATCTATGCACACCAAAGTGGCTTTTGACAACTTGCCAAAAGAGGATATTGCAGATTTTGAAAAAGCAACCTACCACAACATCATGGTTAATGCTGTGAAGAATTCTGACGGAGTGATCGTAGCATCAGAAGACATCCCTTCAGATTTAACAAAATATATAGAATCTTCCAATAAACCTTTCTTACCTTACGCTACTAAAGAAGAATTTGCTGAGGCATATACTACTTTTTACAATCAATTTTTATAATACTAACGCATATATCGACTTAGTAGATGAATTACAAAAGCATCATAAAAACAGTAGTAATCCTAGCAAGCGTGGCTAGTTTACAATCATGTGACAAAGATTTTAGTGAAGTTGGTGGCGATATTATTGGAGACAATAATTTGAATATCGACACCTATCAAGTAAGTGATCTCACGGCTTATACCCAACCTTATGGTGCTTTGGGTACCCAAAATTTGGCTAATATGCCATTCGGATCGCTAGATAATGGCGAGTTTGGAAGATCAAATAGCAGCTTCGTAACACAAGTATTATCATCAGCCACTTCTTTTGGCATGATAAGATCCAATGCTGTTATGGACTCTGTTTATGTGTATATTCCCTACTACTCTCAGTTTGACAAAGTGGAAAACGAGACGACGTATTACAACTTATTGAATGTCGTTGGAGATGCTTCTTTTAACCTAGAAGTATATGAAAACGGCTATTACTTACACGATGTGAATCCCGGAACAGGGAAAGCTTTGGACTACTTCTCTGACGCAGCAGCGCAATACGAGCAGTTCAAAAAACCTACGTTGTTAAACGATTCAGAAAATATCAAGCAAAACAAAGAGTTTACCTTTACAAAACAAAACATTGTCCTCTACAAAAGAGATGCGAATGGCAATATAGTTCAGGACGAAACAACAGGTAAACCGATAGAGTTAGAACGATTAGCGCCTGGATTATGGTTGGATTTAAACAAAGAATACTTCCAAAAATTCGCGACAGCTGGCGTGAACTTAAATGACCCTTCTCAATTTAAAGATTTCTTCCGTGGCTTGTATTTCAAAGCTACTGGAAACCAAACTGCTGGTGCATTAGGCTTGCTAAATCTTACGCAAGGGAAGCTTGTAATTAAGTACCACCAAGAGGTAGAAGAAGCAGATGACGAAGGAAATCCAGTGAAGAAGAAGCAACACTTAACGGCAACGTTACCTTTCTCTAAAGCAGCCAATGCAGGTGAAAACGCCAGTGTATTTGGAGACAACATCAACGTTAGTTTAAATACAACCGAAGGAAATAAACACACCCAAGTTGGAAACAAAACTGAAGGAGATCCCTTGTTATATGTGAAAGGTGGGGAAGGAAACTTAGCAGTTCTTGATCTTTTCAATAAGAACGATTTTGAAGAGTTGAAAAAACTAAAAGAGCTAGACATTCTTGTGAATGACGCAATCTTAACTGTTCATGTTGACGTGACAGCCATGCCTAAGAATCAAATTCCTCAGCGCTTGTACCTATACAACTACGACAATGGGACGCCTATTTCTGATTTCCTAAATGACAACTCAGCTAATGCTCAATATAGCAAATTAGTCTATGGAGGAATTTATCAAGCTGCGGACGAGGAAAACAAAATCAAAGGAAACACCTATAAATTCAGAATTACAGAATATGTTCGTGCAATTCTAAAAAACAAAGAATTAAAAAGTCCGAAATTGGCGATTGCCGCAACCTTCAACTACAATGATCTCCTTGTTAACACCGTAACAAAAGGAACCAACAGCAAGTTGAAAACTGAAATAGAAAACACACCTGAAAACGTGACGTATGTACCTTCCTTATCGGCTATGCAGCCTTTAGGTACTGTACTTTACGGAACAAATACTAGTTCTGACAAAAAAATGACACTGCAAATTTTTTATACTAAAACTAAAAACTAATTATTTATGTGTGGAATCGTTGGATACATAGGGCATAGAGATGCATATCCCGTAATCATCAAAGGACTAACTAGACTTGAATACCGTGGTTATGATAGTGCTGGGTTGGCCGTATTTAATGGAGAAACGATTAATCTTTGCAAGACAAAAGGAAAAGTTGCTGATCTAGAAAACAAAGCTACTGACGCAATAAAAAAAGGTACGATTGGAATTGGTCATACCCGTTGGGCGACACATGGAGTACCAAATGACGTAAACTCTCACCCGCATTTTTCAAATTCAGGTGAATTAGTCATTATACACAATGGAATCATTGAAAACTATGATTCACTAAAACAAGAATTAATTAAACGCGGTTATATTTTCCATTCTGAAACAGATACAGAAGTATTAATCAATTTAATTGAGGACGTTCAAAAGACACAAAAAGTAAAACTTGGAAAAGCCGTTCAGATTGCGTTAAACCAAGTGATAGGAGCTTACGCTATTGCCGTAATGGACATCAAAAAACCCAATGAAATTGTAGCGGCTCGATTAGGTAGCCCTTTGGCAATTGGGATTGGAGAGAATGAATATTTCATTACTTCGGATGCATCTCCTTTTATTGAATATACAAATAATGCTATTTATTTAGAGGATGAAGAAATGGCTATTATTCGCTTACACAAACCGTTAACCATCCGCAAAATCAAAGATGACTCCTTAGTGGATCACTATGTGCAAGAATTGCAACTAAACTTAGAACAAATTGAGAAAAACGGGTATGATCACTTTATGCTAAAAGAGATCTACGAACAACCTGATGTTATTCTTGATACGTTCAGAGGTCGTTTACTTGCAGATCAAGGCTTGGTAAAAATGGCGGGAATTGAGGATAATTTAGATAAATTCCTCAATGCAAAGCGCATCATCATTGTTGCTTGTGGAACGTCTTGGCATGCAGGATTGGTAGCAGAATACGTGATTGAAGAGTTTGCTAGAATTCCGGTAGAGGTTGAATACGCTTCTGAATTCAGATACAGAAACCCGATCATCAGCAGTGAAGACGTCATTATTGCTATATCACAATCTGGAGAAACAGCAGATACCCTAGCTGCTATCAAATTAGCAAAAGCAAAAGGTGCTTTTGTATTTGGTGTTTGCAACGTTGTAGGTTCTTCTATTTCTCGTGAAACACATGCCGGTGCTTATACGCATGCTGGGCCAGAAATTGGCGTAGCTTCAACAAAAGCATTTACAACCCAAATTACCGTTTTGACGTTAATTGCCCTTCGCTTAGCAAAAGCAAAAGGTTCTTTATCTAATTCGGAATATTTAAAATACTTACACGAATTAGAATTAATTCCAGAACGCGTAAAAGAAGCACTGATTCAAAACGAAGCGGTTCTAGAGATTGCAGAAGTGTACAAAAACGCAACAAACTGCTTGTATTTAGGCCGAGGATATAACTATCCAGTAGCGCTGGAAGGTGCTTTAAAACTAAAGGAAATATCGTACATTCACGCAGAAGGATACCCTGCTGCAGAGATGAAACACGGACCAATTGCCTTAATTGACGAGCACATGCCTGTTATTGTAATTGCACCCGATCAAATGCACTACGACAAAGTAGTAAGTAACATCCAAGAGATTAAAGCCCGTCGTGGAAAAATCATTGCCATTGTTACCAAAGGAGATAAACAAGTAAGAGAATTAGCGGATCACGTGATTGAAGTACCTGGTATTTCAGAAGCCTTGACCCCTATTTTAACTACAATTCCACTACAACTATTGTCGTATCACATTGCGGTTTTAAGAGATTGCAACGTAGACCAGCCTCGTAATTTAGCGAAGTCGGTAACGGTTGAATAATACAAAAATGCGGACCCTAACAGGGCTCGCATTTTTTTATATATAAATAAATTTTTAATCATTTTCATATTCAGAGAAAAAAACTATCTTTGCACTCTGAAAAAGTAGTTTTTTTCACTAAACGTAAATAGCTGTTAAATAAATACATAAGCAATGTCTAAAGTTACAGGAAAAGTTGCGCAAGTTATCGGACCAGTAGTTGACGTAGTCTTCAACACTGAGAACGCCGAACTTCCAAAAATTTATGATTCATTAGAAATCACTAAACCAGATGGTTCTAAATTAGTACTTGAAGTACAATCACACATTGGAGAAGATACAGTTCGTACAATTTCAATGGACTCAACAGACGGATTAAGTAGAGGTTACGC
>JASLHL010000071.1 GCA_030152225.1 Flavobacterium sp.
CTCAAAAGAACAAAAACAAAAAGTAATCGATCGCTTAAATGAAATGCGTACGGACGTTTTAGAAAATGGCGCAAGTTTTTTCAGTAAAGCGGTATTGTTTACGGATGATAAAGGTTCCGCAGCAAATGGTGGATTCTATTCTATCACCAAAAAATCTCCTTTTGCCAAAGAGTTTAAGGAAGTTGCTTTTAGCTTAGCTGAAGGGGAAATCTCTACTCCATTTGAAACGGAGTTTGGTTATCACATTATCTATTTGGAAAAAATTAGAGGACAACACTTAGATGTACGCCATATCTTATTGGTACCCAAACCAACGGAAAAAGCATTAGAAGAAGCGAAGAAAAAAGCAGAGGGCATTCGCGAAAAAATAGTCAACAAAGAAATTACTTTTTCCGATGCAGCAGCAGCTTCATCTGATGATAAAGATACAAGACAAAATGGTGGAGTATTGAGAGATCCGATGACTATGGATACTCGTTTTGATTTGAATACAATGGAAGATAGAGAATTGTATTTTTTAGTTAATTCACTCAAAGAAAATGAAGTGTCTACTGTTTCTTTAAAAACAGATTATAGAGACCAAAAAAGTTACCGAATTGTAACAATCAACAAAAAGATTGCTGCTCACAAAATTGACTTTGTTGAGGATTATACCAAGGTGAAAAACATGGCGTTGAACAAAAAACAAGAAGAAGAGCTACAAAAATGGGTAACCAAGAAGATTAAAGATGCCTATATTAACATTCAAGGGGAATATAGAGACTGTAAATTCCATAATAATTGGCTTAAAAACTAAGAAAATAATAATCTAAACGATTGAAAACGACATTTTAGCAATAGACTAAAATGTCGTTTTTTATTAAATAGGATTGAAAAATTGAAATATCTTAATTTTATAGGGTAAAAAATAATTAATTTCAGATTAATTGATGATAAAGACTAAAAGTATTGTTGTTTCTTCATTAAAGTAGAATGTTTATAAATAATAATTTTTGGATTTGTAGGAAATAGTAAAAACTTTTGAAAATTAATTAGATTGATTAAATTTGCGACGACAAAAAATAAAATACAAGTCAAATATTCTTTTAAACACAAGGTGAGAGGTTTAGTATCGTTTTGCTTTTAGCGAATGAAATGGGCCGGATCACAAGGTGTGCAAAAAACAACAACAAGTAAAAAACTAATACAAAATAATATTTTATGGGGGCTAGGAGGCATGTGCTTTTCGATCACCTGTAAGCAATAGATATTAATTATGAGCTTTTATACAGATTACATCAACGAGATTGAAGAAAGAAAAAATCAAGGACTTAACCCTAAGCCAATTGATGGTGCTGAGCTATTAAGCGAAATCATAGCACAAATAATAGATACAGCAAACGCAAACCGTGCGGAATCGCTGAAACTTTTTATTTACAATGTTTTACCTGGTACGACTAGTGCGGCTGGAGTGAAAGCTAAATTTTTAAAAGAAATCATCTTAGGTGAAGCAGTAGTAAGTGAAATTACACCTGCCTTTGCATTCGAATTGTTATCGCATATGAAGGGTGGTCCTTCTATTGCTGTACTATTGGATTTAGCCTTGGGTAATGATGCAGCAATCGCACAAGAAGCGGCTAAAGTATTGAAAACACAAGTGTTCTTATACGAAGCAGATACAGCGCGTTTGAAAGAAGCGTTTGAAAATGGAAATGCTATTGCCAAAGAAATTTTGGAAAGCTATGCTCAAGCGGAGTTCTTTACTAAACTTCCTGAAGTAGACGAGAAAATCGAAGTAGTAACATTTATTGCTGGTGAAGGGGATATCTCTACGGATTTACTTTCTCCAGGAAATCAAGCGCACTCGCGTGCAGACCGTGAATTACACGGATTGTGTATGATTACGCCTGAGGCTCAACAAGCAATTAAAGACCTACAAGCACAACACCCTGGTAAAAAAGTGATGTTAATCGCTGAGAAAGGAACGATGGGAGTAGGATCTTCGAGAATGTCGGGGGTAAATAACGTAGCACTTTGGACAGGTAAACAAGCAAGTCCTTATGTACCATTCGTAAATATTGCTCCAATTGTTGCAGGTACAAATGGTATTTCTCCAATCTTCTTAACAACAGTTGATGTAACAGGAGGTATCGGAATCGACCTTAAAAACTGGGTAAAAAAGACAGATGCAAACGGAAACGTAATGCGCAATGAAAAGGATGAGCCAATTTTAGAAGAGGTTTATTCTGTAGCTACGGGAACGGTATTAACAATTAATACAAAAACAAAAAAATTATACAATGGAGACCAAGAGTTAATCGATATTTCGAAAGCTTTAACTCCACAAAAAATGGAATTTATCAAAGCAGGTGGATCATACGCTATCGTATTTGGTAAAAAAATCCAAACATTTGCTGCTAAATTATTGAAAGTAGAAGCGCCTGTAGTTTTTGCTCCTTCAAAAGAAATCTCAATTGAGGGCCAAGGATTAACAGCAGTAGAAAAAATCTTTAACCGCAACGCAGTAGGTGTAACAGAAGGAAAAGTATTACACGCAGGTTCTGACGTTCGCGTAGAAGTGAATATCGTAGGATCACAAGATACAACAGGATTGATGACTGCTCAGGAGTTGGAAGCAATGGCAGCAACTGTTATTTCTCCTATCGTAGATGGAGCTTACCAATCAGGATGTCACACAGCATCTGTATGGGATAAAAAAGCACAAGCAAATATCCCGAAATTGATGAAATTCATGAATGATTTCGGTTTGATTACGGCTCGTGACCCGAAAGGAGAATACCATTCCATGACAGACGTAATCCACAAAGTATTAAACGATATTACAGTGGATGAGTGGGCAATCATCATCGGAGGAGATTCACATACAAGAATGTCTAAAGGGGTGGCTTTTGGAGCGGATTCAGGAACGGTAGCTTTAGCTTTAGCAACAGGTGAGGCTTCTATGCCAATTCCAGAGTCAGTAAAAGTAACCTTCAAAGGAAACATGAAAGAACACATGGATTTCCGTGATGTCGTTCACGCTACTCAAGCACAAATGTTACAACAGTTTGGTGGAGAAAACGTATTCCAAGGAAGAATTATCGAAGTTCACATCGGAACTTTACTTGCGGATCAAGCGTTTACATTCACAGACTGGACAGCAGAAATGAAAGCCAAAGCGTCTATCTGTATCTCTCAAGATGAAACGTTAATCGAATCATTGGAAATCGCGAAAAGCCGTATCCAAATCATGATCGATAAAGGAATGGATAACAAAAACCAAGTGTTACAAGGATTAATCAACAGAGCAAACAAGCGTATTGAAGAAATTAGAACAGGAGATAAACCAGCGTTGACTCCAGATGCTAATGCAAAATACTATGCTGAAGTTGTTGTAGATCTTGATATCATTGAAGAACCAATGATCGCCGATCCAGACGTAAATAACGATGATGTTTCTAAACGTTATACACACGATACAATTAGAGAGCTTTCTTTCTATGGTGGAGACAAAAAAGTAGATCTTGGATTCGTAGGTTCATGTATGGTGCACAAAGATGACTTGAAAATTGTTTCTCAAATGTTGAAAAACATCGAAAAACAAACAGGTTCAGTGAAGTTTAATGCTCCACTTGTTGTTGCAGCTCCAACGTATAATATCATTGACGAATTAAAAGCAGAAGGCGATTGGGAATACTTACAAAAGTACTCTGGTTTTGAATTCAGCGACCTTTTACCTAAAAACAACGCGCGTACAGAATATGAAAATATCATGTACTTAGAACGCCCTGGTTGTAATTTATGTATGGGGAACCAAGAAAAAGCGGCAAAAGGAGACACGGTAATGGCTACCTCAACGCGTTTATTCCAAGGACGTGTAGTAGAAGATTCAGAACGCAAAAAAGGAGAATCTTTGTTAGCTTCAACACCTGTAGTTGTACTTTCTGCTATCTTGGGTAGAGTTCCTACAATGGAGGAGTATAAAGCTTCTGTAGAAGGAATTAACTTAACAAAGTTTAAACCTATTTCTACGAAATAATTCTTTTAATAGAATAGATACAATATAAATGAGACCTTCTTTTTTAAGAGGGTCTTTTTTTTGTGCGGTTTGTTTTTTGCACTTTGCGCGGTTCGCTCTTTATCTCACCTAGTTCATATTGGTTTTGGTGTTTGATGAATCTACGCTACGCTTCGATTTGTTGTTTGCTCTTTGCGCGGTTTGTACTTTGCGTGGTTCGCTCTTTATCTCACTTAGTTCATATTGGTTTTGGTGTTCGATGAATCTACGCTACGCTTCGATTTGTTGTTTGTACTTTGTGAGTTTTGTCCTAATACTTGGATTAATTATTTACTCTTTCAATTTTTTACGTAAACTTACTAGTTGATTTGTAATATGTTCTAATTTTTCGCGGAGATAAACATATTCTTCAGGAGATATTAACTCTAAATCCAAACTTAAAACAAGAAAATTAATTACCTCAATAGCAGAAGAGTATGAAATATTTATCATATGAGCTTTGTCTTTATTTGTCGTTCTAGCCATTCCTTCAGCTATATTAGCCATTACACTAGACATTGCTCGTCTTAGTTGAGAAACCAAACCATATTTTTCTTCGACAGGAAATTTCTTAGTGAGT
>JASLHL010000111.1 GCA_030152225.1 Flavobacterium sp.
GTTGGAATTTGTAAGTTTGTAGGAAACTCAAATCATCATGTTTCAATTTTTTAAACGCTATAGATATTTCTTTCTATTTTTCTTCTTGATGTGCTGTGGAATCATGGCTATGTTTTACAATGCGTTGAAATACAGAAAAAGTTTACCTGTTTATACGCCTTCAATGGTGAATCCTGAGATGGTGGATAGTTTAATTCAGCATGAAGCCAATAAGCAAAGACATCGCATCGCTGCATTTTCTTTTATCAACCAAAATGGAGATACGATTACCAATAAGGAGTATGATGGCCATATTTATGTTGCTGATTTTTTCTTTACTACCTGTCCGACGATCTGTCCAATTATGGGAGATAATATGGAGTGGCTGCAAGACAAGATCAAGACCCTACCAGGAGTAAAACTATTATCCCATACTGTAACGCCTGAAATTGACAGTGTACCAGTGCTAAAAGAATACGCATTAAAACGAGGCGTTGACGATTCTATTTGGAATTTGGTTACGGGTGACAAGCGCGAGATCTATTATATCGCTAGGAATTCGTATTTAGCCGTAAAAACAGGTTCACCAGAAGAAATGTACGATATGGTACACACAGAAAACTTCGTTTTAGTAGATAGTGAAGGGCGAATTC
This sequence comes from Flavobacterium sp., assembly GCA_030152225.1. Taxonomy (GTDB): domain Bacteria; phylum Bacteroidota; class Bacteroidia; order Flavobacteriales; family Flavobacteriaceae; genus Flavobacterium. The sequence goes on from JASLHL010000111.1 coordinate 633, forward strand.
GCGGTTTTTACGATGGGACGAATTTAGATACGAAAGATCCTGAAAACAAAAACATGCAGGAACTATGGGAAGACATCCAATGGTTGTATCAACACGAAAAAGAAACGAAAAAATAACAATCGATATATCGAGTAAAAAAGACAAGCGGTGAGGCTTGTCTTTTTTATTTGATTTCAGGCGAATCCCTTTAGTTTAGAGCTTTGAAGTAGTCCTTAAACTAGTAGTATTTAGACTAATAAAAAATAAATTAATGCTCAACTTGTTTTTTTATTGCTTATTTTTGCAATGTGAATTAAATCTAAATAAGGTGAATACAACGTTAGACTTATTGAAAAGAAACGAAAAGGGCGTAATCGCTGACTTTGACCTTCATAAAGTACCTTTGAAACTCTTAGAAATGGGATGCCTACCAGGTAATCCTGTTGAACTATTAGAAGTTGCTCCATTAGGAGATCCCATTTATTTTTGCATTAACGATACACATTTATCGATTCGCAAAGAATTAGCACGTGAAATTGTGGTAAGCTTGGAGGATAATTTGAAATAAGATTAGCAGAAGAACTCAATGAAAAAAGATATAAAAGTTGCCCTAATAGGTAATCCTAACGTAGGGAAAACCTCTGTATTCAATGCCTTAACGGGCTTAAACCACAAAATTGGTAATTATCCCGGTATTACGGTAGATAAAAAATCAGGTACCACCAAGTTAGACGAAGAAGTAAGTGCAACGGTTATTGACTTACCTGGTACCTATAGTATCAATGCTAGTTCGGAAGATGAACGCATTGTCTTGGATTTGTTGTTTGATCAAACCAATGAAGATTATCCTGATGTTGCTGTTGTTGTAGCAGAAATCGAAAACTTAAAGCGAAATTTACTCCTGTTTACCCAAGTCAAAGAGTTGGGCTTTCCTACGGTATTAGTCATCAATATGGCAGACCACATGGAAGAAAAAGGAATTAGCATTCAGGTGACGGAGTTAGAAAAGAAATTAAACACTAAAATAGTTTTGATGAGTGCCAAGAAGAAATTGGGCATTCAGGAATTAAAGCAAGCTATTTTGGGTTATAAGAATTATTCAATTGAACCTTGTTTAAATGCTACAGCCGTAGACCCAGAGTTTTTTGGTCAATTAGCCTTGACCTTCTCTACGCTTTCCGTATTTAAACTGTGGATGATTTACTCCCAAGATATTGTCATCGGCAATATTGGGAAAAAGGACATTGAAGCCAAAGGAATTCAGTTGTCAGACACCGAGATTAAAAAATTACAACATAAAAAGACCATTAAGCGCTATCAGTTTATCAACGATACGCTAAAGGAAACCTATACCCGTGATACGAGTAAAGCTACAGGTTTGCGCAGCAAAGTAGATCGCATCCTAACCCATAAAGTCTATGGATACCTGATTTTCTTTGGTATTATGACGTTGGTGTTCCAAGCGATTTTCGAATGGTCGAGTATTCCCATGGATTGGATTGATGAGCAATTCTCCAATTTAGGTTCTTGGGTACACGAAGTGATGGAGCCAGGTAAATTGACGGATTTAATTGCTGATGGTATTGTACCAGGTATTGGTGGAGTGATGCCCTTTATTCCGCAAATTGCTATCTTGTTTATGTTTATTTCGATTTTAGAGGAAACAGGGTATATGAGTCGCGTGGTGTTCTTGATGGACAAACTTATGCGTCCGTTTGGATTAAGTGGAAAGTCCGTGGTGCCTATAATTTCAGGAAATGCTTGTGCAATTCCAGCGATTATGTCCGCACGTAACATTGAAAATCCCAAAGAGCGTTTGATTACAATCTTAGTAACACCATTTACGACCTGTTCTGCCCGTATTCCAGTCTATATTATCATTATTGCCTTAGTGATTCCAGAAACGCGTTTATTTGGGTTTTTGAGCTTGCAAGGATTGACCTTAACCCTATTTTATTTCATCGGATTCCTAGCAGCTTTACTGTCGTCTTGGGCGTTGAGTAAATACATCAAGAGCGAGCGCAAATCGTATTTCGTTATTGAAATGCCAAACTATCGCACGCCGATTATCAAGAACGTCGTGGCGAATATGTACGAAAAGACCAAGGCATTCGTAGTAGGAGCCGGAAAGATTATCTTTGTCTTGTCCATTATCATTTGGTTTTTAGGGGCACATGGTCCAGGAGATAAGTTTGAAAATGCAGAGGAACATATGGCTGAAGCACACCAAAATCAAGAAGTGTCTGAAGAAGAAATGAGCGAATACGTGGCAAGTTACCGCTTGGAGAATTCTTATATTGGAATTTTGGGTAAATCGATCGAACCAGTAATTAAACCTTTAGGATACGATTGGAAAGTGGGTATTGCAGTATTGTCTTCTTTTGTAGGACGTGAGATTTTTGTCGGGGTTTTAGGAACGATTTACAATGTAGGATCTGGAGATGAAAATGACGAAGACGGTCGTATCAAACAAAAAATGGCTGCTGAAATATGGCCCGATACAGGTGAAAAAGTATTTACCTTGGCCAGTGGAGTATCCTTGATGTTTTTCTACGCTTTTGCCATGCAGTGTACCGCTACTGTGGCTATTGTACGAAGAGAAACAAAATCGTGGAAATGGACGATTTACCAATTGGTATTTATGACGGTTCTCGCTTATGTGGCAGCGTTTATAGCCTATCAACTCTTAAAGTAAAGTACCATGGATTACCAAGAAATTATCGTTTACGGCCTGTTGCTTTTTGCTATTGGATTTTTCATCAAGAAAGCCTGGGGTAAAAAGAACAAGAAAAAAGGCGGAGGCTCTTGCGGGAGTGGAAACTGTGGGTGTTCTTAGGAAGAAAGTAAGGTGAAAATAAATAAAAAAGCAGCAATAAACTTAGGTTTATTGCTGCTTTTTTTATGGTGGTTATTTTGTGAATATGAAGAGGTAAGAAGGTAAAATCGTTGTTTTTGATCTCATATTTGGATATTATCTGAAATTTATATAAAATAATTGAAT
>JASLHL010000124.1 GCA_030152225.1 Flavobacterium sp.
CTGTATTATTAGTTAAAATATACAGATGATTTTTATATAGATCGGCATGTATATTAGGATATATATTGTTAGGGTTAATAACAGGGCCTCTACCTGAAATCTCATTGAATTTGAATTCTGGATTTACAATATTTAAATTCATACTTCGAATAAATGTGAAATTACTATCGAATATTAATACTACATTTTGTGCATAAGAGGTAATTGTTATGTAATTTTCATCAGAACTAACAATTCCGTCGAGTAATATTGCAGCGTAACTTAATTGATTAGAATAGTTAAAGGGAATAGGTTCTGTAATTCTATCTTGTAAATTACTTTTAAAATACTGAGGATTAATAGTTGAATCCCACGTTGTAGTAAATACTCCTTCTTTTCTAAAATTTATTCTTTGTATAGCATGATTAGTCGAGTATTTTTCGATAATTTTATTTTTCGAAATTATAAATATATTCTTTGAATCTAAGATATTTACAAAATATAAAACATCATCTCCATTCTGTTTAAAGAATTGATAATCAGCTAATGAAATATTTTTATCTACTATTTCTTTTAAATTTATTAGGCTTTTAAATTTGTTATGCTTCATGTCAAGTTTAAAAATTACACCTCTATTATCTCCTTCCCAACTTGTCACAAAAATATCGTCATTGTAAATTTTTAAAAGCGAGTAAGTATTATCTAATTGTGTTTTACTACTAATTGTAGGAGTGTTTTCAAAAGATCGTTCACCAATAAACTTTATTTTTTGTTTTTCTTTGGTTGACATTAATAGCAATAAAAGTATAAATGATAAAGAACAAAATAATAGAAGTAAAATGTTAAGTATTTTTTTTTTCATGAGTATGAGAATAGTAAGGAGGCTTTAGTAAGCCTCCTTCTTTAATTGATTAATTTAATGATCAAGAATGTTTCTGACTAACTGCGACACAACAAGTACGTGCTCCACCCTGACATGTTGGAGCATTAGAATCCATAGTGCTAGTGTCATTATCATCGTTACAAGCTTCTAAACGATTATGATTTAAAGCATCACTGAAGCTAAATAAACCAATGGATAAAAACAGCCCTGTAAGTAAAATTATTTTTCTCATATTAATGATTGTTTTGGTTAATGAAGTCTAATTTATGATGTTTTTTTTAGTGATAAAAGCAGTGTTCTTTGTATTGTTTTAATTAATCGTTAGTTGGTTTGAAGATTTAATGAAAAAATGAACTGCATAAAAAATTTTAGCAAATTGTTCGCTTATTATTAGTCTATGTTGGACTTCCTAATTTAGCTTGAGTATTATGCTGCTTTTGTTTTTTTATCCGTGGACTTATGGATAGAAAAAATTAAGCTTTGATTATAGGGAAACATCTAATACTAAAAACAAAGTTGTAATTTTGTTCTTCACCAAAGAAGAGTAGTAGGGCTTATGTTACTAGAACAAATCAAAGATCCTTCCGATATCAGACAGCTAAGTTTGCCACAATTGGAAGAATTGGCGGCTGAAATCCGACGATTTATCATTGATATAGTTGCAACTAAGGAAGGTCATTTAGGAGCAAGCTTGGGCGTTGTCGAATTGACAATTGCCTTGCATTATGTTTTTGACACGCCAAATGATTTACTGGTTTGGGATGTTGGACACCAAGCTTACGGACATAAATTACTAACGGGGCGTCAGGATGTGTTTCATACGAACCGACAAAAAGGGGGAATTAGCGGTTTTCCCAATAGGGAGGAAAGCGTATACGACGTTTTTGGCGTTGGGCATTCTTCTACTTCTATTTCTGCTGTTTTAGGAATGGCTATTGCCTCTAAGCTAAAAGGACAACTGGATAAACAACATATAGCTGTGATTGGCGATGCTTCTATCGCCGCTGGAATGGCTTTTGAAGGATTGAACCACGCTGGAGTTAGCGATGCTAATATGTTGGTGATTTTAAATGACAATGCCATTGGAATTGATCCCAGTGTAGGAGCGTTGAAAGATTATTTAACTGCGGTAAAAGAAGGGAAAAATCACAAGCGAAACAACATGATTAAATCCTTGCATTTTGATTATCGTGGTCCGGTGGATGGGCATGATTTAAAACAGTTGATTAAGGAGTTAACCAAATTAAAAAAGCACAAAGGGCCTAAGTTTTTACACGTCATTACCACGAAAGGTAAGGGATTGAAACAAGCGGAAGAGAATCAGGTGAAATATCATGCGCCAGGCAAGTTTGACAGTGCAACAGGTGAATTGATTTCCAAGGAAGAAAGCGCTTACCCAGCCAAGTATCAGGACGTTTTTGGACATACTTTGGTTGAATTAGCGGAACAAAATCCCTTGATTGTTGGGATTACACCTGCCATGCCAACGGGAAGCTCGATGAAATATATGATGGAAGCTTTTCCTGAACGCGCTTTGGATGTTGGGATTGCTGAACAACATGCCGTTACTTTAGCAGCAGGTATGGCAACCCAAGGATTAATTCCCTATTGTGCCATTTATTCTACATTTTTACAACGCGCCTATGATCAGGTGATTCACGATGTAGCCTTACAAAAGTTACCCGTAGTTTTTTGTTTGGATCGCGCTGGATTAGTAGGAGAAGATGGAGCCACCCATCAAGGCGTATTTGATTTGGCCTACCTCAATTGCATTCCCAATATGGTGATTGCAGCTCCATTGGATGAAATTGAATTGCGAAATCTATTATATACCGTTCAATTGGGGATTGACATGCCTTGGGCTATTCGCTATCCTAGAGGAAAGGGAGTGAAGCAAACCGATTGGCATGTGGATTTTGAAAAAGTTAACGTATCAATAACTAAAAACTTAAGAAAAGGCGATAAATTTGCGATAATTTCCACTGGAGTTATTGGGAATAACGTTATAGCAGCTTTTGAGCAATGTGAAACGGATGCTTGGACACACGAACATTTTCTGTTCGTTAAGCCATTGAATGAGCAGCGATTACATGAGATTTGCAGCACGCATGAGCATATTGTTACTATTGAAGATGGCGCTGTAAAAGGAGGTTTTGGAAGTAGCATAACACAATTTGTATCACAGCATTACCCTAAACGCTCTGTAGAAAACTTAGGGGTTCCCGATGTTTTTATTGAGCATGGTACCGTAAGGGAACAACAGCAAATCTGTGGTATAGATATAGATTCAATTGTAAAATTAATTAGAGATAAGTTTTGAATAATTTAGGAAAGATTGCTTTTTTTTCTTTAGTAATAGGTTTTCATGGAGGAACAAGTTGGGCACAAGAAGGATCAACTGCTGTGGCAACTCCACAGCCTAAAACCGAAAGACCTGTTGTTCAGGATACGGTAAAAGTACAAGAAAACCCATTCAACCCATTGATGAATTTTTTGCCGCGTAAAAATTATGCGGAAGAAGATTTATTGATGAGTTATATGAATCTTGGAAGTAGAGAGGATTTGGCTTTTTTTAAACCCGAAGTTTTCGTTGAACGAAGTAAACCAAAGTACAGCGCGATAAAAACAAAATTTAATCCGCAAATTGAGCTATCCGCTATCCCAGTGAACAATGAAATTATTGGATATTGGGAGAAGAAAAATAAAGTGGGGTTGGATTTTAACCAAATTGCTTTTGTCAATTGGAGTGCTGGGGGAGATAATTCTATTTCAGGTCTGTTGAAAGGAGATTTTAGTAGAAAATACATCAAAGGACGTATGATTTGGGATAATACGTTAAACGTGCGCTATGGAGTGAATAAACAGTCTGATCGAGAGTTGCGTAAAACCGATGATGTCTTAGAACTCAATTCAACCTTTGGGTATAAATCATCCGCTGCTTCGGATTGGTACTATGTGTCAAAGTTGAACTTTAAAACGCAGTTTACCGATGGATTTAATTATCCCAATACGGATGATCCTGTATCAAAATGGTTAGCACCTGCTTACCTATATGTCGGGGTTGGGGGGGAATATATGGATTCCAAAACTGGGATAAAGTACTATATTTCACCACTTACGTATAAGGCGACTTTTGTCAATGATCAAACGTTGGCAGATCAAGGTGCTTTTGGTGTAGATCCCGCTATTAAAGATGAAGATGGTACTATACTTAGACATGGTAAACGCTCCAAGGCAGAGGTAGGTCTGTTGGTGAGTACCGAATGGAAAAAAGAAATTTTTACCAATATATTTATTGATACAAAATTGACGTTATATAGTGATTATATCGATCAATTTGGTAATATTGATGTGATGTGGGATTTGAAGCTGGATATGAAAGTAAACGACTTTGTTCGCGCCAATGTTGGGATAAATTTGATTTACGATGACAATGTGAAAAATAAAGTTGAACGCGGAGGAGTCCAAGTGATGGAAGGACCAAAAGTTCAATTTAAACAAACGTTAGGAGTAGGCTTAGTCTATTCGTTTTAATTTAATAAATTAGCGCTATGAAGCATATCTATTTTCTTTGTTTATTCTGTTTATGCAGTTCTTTTTCTTTTGCACAAGAAGAAGTATTGGATGAATTAACACGTAAACAAGATAGCATAGCGGCTTTAGATTTTAAATACAGAGAAGATCAGTTTTACTTTGGAATTTCTCATACACTAATGCAAGCTAAACCCGCTGATTTTAAGGGGAATTCAGTTTCTTTGGGGATAGATATTGGTTTTCTACGTGATTTTCCCATTAATAAAAGTAGAACCATTGCCCTTGCGCCTGGTTTTGGTTTTTCCTATCAAAATTTGCGCAATAATTTTGGGCTAACAGAAGAAGGAGATTATACGTTATTGTCACCGTATAAAAGAAATAGCCTTTCCCTTCATATGTTGGATTTTCCACTGGAGTTAAGATGGCGAAATTCAACTCCAGCAAGTCATAAGTTTTGGCGTGCTTATTTAGGAGTTAAAGCGAGTTATGTTATGGGGAGTCGATTGAAAACATCGACAGATGAATATTCGACAACACTACGTGGCGATGCTAACATTAACAAATGGCTGTTTGGAATGTACGTAGGCGCTGGATTTAATACGTGGAATTTCTACGCCTATTACGGGTTGAATCCAATTTATAAAGAAGCTCCAATTAAAGGAGATAGCGAGAAGTTGCGCTTGTTTAAAGTTGGCGTAATATTTTATATTTTATAAACGAAGAGCTGTAAAAGCTCTTTTTTTATGGAGTTAAGAGTACCCAACAAAGAAGTTGAGGAACAGCGCCAATAAGTCCTCCTAAAAGAACCTCATAGGAGGTATGAGCTCGTAAATACAAACGAGCGCTTGCCGTTAATCCTGTGATCAGGATGCAGACGATTAGAAGAATTAAGGCGGGTGTTTTTTGGTGAATGAGCAAGAGCGTAAAAAACGTTAAGCCAGCTGTCAACAAGGCTGTGTGTACGCTGTATTTCTGTCTGAATATAGCACCTAATAGTAAAAGAGAGTAAGTGACAATTAGCCCCCAAAAATAATGTTTTAATTCATACGCACTGTTGTTGTATAAAACAAGCGATTTAAGCGTATACAGTAGAGCGATATTAATAGCGAATGGGAAAATCCGCTCTCTAGTATCACTGACCATGACACTTGACTTTAGGATGCGTAAGGAACGCATCAAATAGTAAATGGAAATGGGAATAAAGAAAGTGACGATAGCAACTTGACTGAGAATAATGGATAGTTCTATTGGAGTAAAGTAGTAATACTCAATAAGAAAATACAACCCAACCGTCTGTAAAGGCAATAAAATGGGATGAAAAAGATAGGAAACAAGTTGAGCTAATTTTTTCATAATTGCCGACCTATTTTTTAAAGGTATCGTCTGTCTTTCAGTTTATTAAATTCTCTTTCTCATACGAGCAACGGGAATATCTAGTTGTTCGCGATATTTGGCAATCGTTCGCCTTGCAATACGATATCCTTTTTCTTTAAGTATTTCGACTATTTTATCATCTGGATAAGGTCTTTTCTTGTCTTCTTCTAAGATGATGGTCTCCAATATTTTTTTGATTTCAATCGTTGATACTTCTTCTCCTTGGTCGTTCATCATGGCTTCGGAAAAGAAATTCTTGATCAATTTCGTTCCATAAGGTGTTTCCACGTATTTGCTGTTGGCAACACGAGAAATGGTAGAAATATCCAGTCCAACTAAATCGGCAATATCTTTAAGAATCATCGGTTTAAGTTTGGTTTCATCCCCTGTTAAGAAGTATTCCTCTTGGTAGTGTACAATGGCGCTCATCGTTACATATAGCGTTTCTTGACGCTGTTTGATGGCATCGATAAACCATTTAGCCCCATCTAATTTTTGTTTAATAAACTGTACGGCATCTTTTTGAGAAGCACTAGCTTGCGTAGAGTCTTTATACGTTTGCAGCATCTCTTGGTAATCGCGAGAGATGTGTAGTTCAGGTGCATTTCGGTTGTTTAAGGTCAATTCGATTTCGCCATCGACGATTTTGATCGTAAAATCGGGAATCACTTGTTCAATAAAGCGATTCGATCCAGTAAAAGCTCCTCCGGGTTTGGGGTTGAGTTTTTCAATTTCGTCAATCGCTTTTCGCAATTGATCTTTGGTAATATTGTAGCGTGATAATAGCTTGTCATAATGCTTTTTCGTAAAGGCATCGAATTGATTTTCAATGATGTCTTTGGCTACGGTAATGGCATCAGTAGGTGTTTTGTGTTTGAGTTGAAGCAACAAACATTCTTGTAGGCTACGTGCACCTACGCCGATGGGTTCTAGTTCGTGTACAAGAGCCAAAATTTGTTCTACTGTTTCTACATCAGTATAAACACCTTGGGTGAAAGCGAGATCATCGACAATATCCTGAACCTCCCTGCGGAGATACCCCATTTCGTCTACACTTCCTACTAAAAACTCCGCAATAGTGCGTGCTTCCTCAGAAAGAATAAAGGTGTTTAATTGATTGATGAGGTTTTGGTGGAAAGACTCTGTGGCGATAATTGGCGCTTCATAATCATCGTCATCCGAACTGTAATTGTTGGCTTGTAATTTATAATCGGGAATTTCATCATCACTTAAATAGTCATCAATATTGATGTCTTCTGCGTCGATGCGCTCGCTATCAAAGTCGTCAAACTCATTGTCCACGCTATCAAAATCGTCAGTAGATTCTTCTTTGCCTGTTTCTAAAGCAGGATTTTCAATGAGCTCTTCTTTTAGCCTTTGTTCGAAGGCTAAAGTAGGCAATTGAATGAGCTTCATCAACTGGATTTGCTGAGGAGATAGTTTTTGGGATAATTTAAGTTGTAAACTTTGTTTTAGCATGCTAAATAAAATTAACGAAATAGAAAATGTTTACTTTTAATCGATGTTCTTCCTAATTTACAGAAAAATACGATAAAAAGTAAACATTTATAGGGTTTCTTTTTATGAATAATTAAAACGCTGCATTTTGAGGAGTTCTAGGGAATGGAATTACATCTCTGATGTTCGTCATTCCTGTTACGAATAGTACTAGACGCTCAAATCCAAGTCCAAATCCACTGTGTGGAGCTGTACCGAATTTACGCGTATCAAGGTACCACCATAATTCTTCCTTATCGATGCCCATTTTTTCGATTTTGTCTAATAAAACGTCATAGCGTTCTTCTCTTTCAGAACCACCGACAATTTCTCCAATACCAGGGAATAAGATGTCCATGGCGCGAACGGTTTTTCCATCTTCATTCATACGCATGTAAAATGCTTTGATATCTGCTGGATAATCAAATAAAATTACGGGGCATTTGAAGTGTTTTTCCACTAAATAACGCTCGTGCTCACTTTGCAAATCAGCACCCCATTCTTCAATAATATAATTGAATTTCTTATTTTTATTTGGTTTAGAAGCTTTTAAAATATCAATAGCTTCAGTATAGCTTACGCGTTTAAAATTGTTTTCTGTGATAAAGCGAAGTTTTTCAAGTAAAGCCATTTCGCTGCGTTCTGCTTGTGGTTTACTCTTTTCTTCTTCTAGCAAACGACTTTCTAAGAAAGCTAAATCATCGTGACATTTTTCTAGCGTATAGTTGATTACATATTTGATGAAATCTTCTGCTAGATCCATGTTATCCGCCAATTTATTGAAGGCAACTTCAGGCTCAATCATCCAGAATTCAGCTAAGTGACGTGATGTATTTGAGTTCTCTGCACGGAAAGTCGGTCCAAAGGTGTAAACCGAACCTAAAGCCATAGCATAGGTTTCTGCTTCTAACTGTCCAGAAACAGTTAGGTTTGTTGCTTTTCCAAAGAAATCCTCTGAGAAATCAACGGTTCCGTCTTCTGTTTTAGGAAGTTTATTTAGATTGAAATTCGTTACTTTAAACATTTCTCCAGCCCCTTCTGCATCCGAACCTGTGATGATTGGTGCATTGAAGTAGAAGAAACCATTGTCTTGGAAATATTTGTGTACAGCGTACGATAGCGTACTTCTTACACGCATAATAGCACCAAAAATATTTGTTCTAATTCGCAAGTGCGCATTTTCACGTAAAAACTCTAAAGAGTGTTTTTTCGGTTGAATTGGATATTCCTCTGGATTCGATTCACCATAAACTTTTAAGTTTTCAACTTGGATTTCTACATTTTGTCCAGCTCCTCTACTTTCAACTAAGGTACCTCTTACAGAAATAGCTGCTCCTGTGTGAATCTTTTTAAGTAATTCAGCAGGAAACTTATCTAAGTCAACAACACATTGGATGTTATTGATTGTCGATCCGTCATTTAAAGCAATAAATTGGTTGTTTCTAAATGTTTTTACCCAGCCTTTTGCTTTTACTTCATGCAAAAGTGCCTTTCCGGTAAGCAGATCGATAATTTTGGTGTGTTTCATTTTTGAATATATTTTTGTTACCTGGTAAATCAAATCGAGGATCAAATCGACGAATTGAAATACGAACAAATGTACTAAAAAAACAATAGATATTGGTGTAAATAAACGGGTTATTAATCAAACATTCCGTATGAAAACCTGCTTTTTACCTAGAATTGAATTTAGGTGTATTTGAAAAGTATAGGAGGTTGTTCAAAATGTTTGAAGAGTAAATAAAATAAAAAACCCGCTACTGCGGGCTTTCCTTATACTTTAAGAATTTCTTCTTCTTTTCTTACTAAGATTTCATCAATCTTTTTCACAAAAGCATCTGTTAACTTTTGTACTTGCTCTTCAGCTTCTTTACAAACGTCTTCAGAAACGCCGTTTTTTTCTTCTTTTTTGATATCATTGTTGGCGTCTTTACGCGCATTTCGAATACCAATTTTAGCGTCCTCTGTTTCTACTTTAGCTTGTTTCACTAACTCTTTACGTCTTTCTTCTGTCAACGCTGGGATATTAATGATAATGTTCTCTCCATTATTCATCGGATTCAACCCTAGATTGGCAATCATAATTGCTTTTTCAATGGGCTGTAACATGCTTTTTTCCCAAGGTGTAACAGTTAACGTACGCGCATCTGGAACGTTTACACTCGCTACTTGTGATAGGGGAGTTTGAGAACCGTAGTAATCCACAAAAACACTACCAAGCATTTGCGGTGATGCTTTTCCTGCACGAATATTTAATAACGATTTTTCTAAGTGAGCAATAGAACCGTCCATTGCCTCTTTTGCACTCGCAATAATTAAATCTATTTCTTCTGTCATAACGTTTATTAATTAAGGTTTACGGAAACAGTAGTTCCTACTGTATCATCTCCTTTGCAAACTTTTAGTAAATTATTTTCTTTGTTCATATCGAATACCACAATAGGTAATTCGTTTTCTCTACTCAAAGTAAATGCAGTGGTATCCATCACATTCAATCCTTTGGTAAGTACGTCGCTAAAGGTGATTTTTTCAAATTTAACAGCCGTGGGATCTTTTTCTGGATCTGCATTGTAAACTCCATCAACACGTGTTCCTTTTAAGATAACATCGGCATTGATTTCAACTCCGCGCAATACTGCAGCAGTATCTGTTGTGAAGTACGGGTTTCCAGTTCCTGCACCAAAAATAACAATACGCCCTTTTTCTAAGTGACGAACGGCTCTACGCTTGATGTAGGGTTCAGCAACTGCTTCGATTTTTAAAGCTGTCTGTAGACGAGTAAGCATACCTGCATCTTCCAATGCGCCTTGCAATGCCATCCCGTTGATGATTGTCGCAAGCATTCCCATATAATCGCCTTGAACGCGATCCATCCCAACACTTGCACCAGCTACTCCTCTAAAAATATTACCACCACCAATAACAATAGCTATTTCAACACCCAAATCATGTACTTTTTTTACTTCAGCTGCGTACTCAGCTAATCTCTTAGGGTCAATTCCATATTGATTCTCTCCCATTAAAGCTTCTCCACTTAATTTAAGCAGAATTCTTTTATATTTCATGGATATGATATTTTTAAAGTTTTGCAAATATAAAGATTATATACTACTATAAAATAGCTTTTGCGAATTTATCCTGATGATTTTTAAAGGTTCTTGCTGCCGCTTGGTATCCCAAGTCAAATATTTCATCCATTCGCTGCTTATTGCGCTCAAAGGTTGAATATTGTGAAATATGGTGGGATTCAATTAACCAATCACACAAAGCTGATTGGGATCGATTGTGATTAGCCGCCATCAAATCATAGGCGCGAATGGCAACCGAACGCAACGAATTCAGGTTTTTCTTTTCGAGTTGTTCGATCGGACAGACGTTGCTGCCAATTAATACATCACAGTCTTCGCGGATTAGGTCTGTAGCGAAGTTATTGAGAATTCCACCATCGCTGAACAGTTGATCGTTAATAATGTGTGGTGAAAATATAGCTGGAAATGCACTAGAGGCCAAGATGGCATCGATTACTCGCGTATTGGCATCAAAGACGTGTATTTCTCCTTTGGCAATGTCCGTTGAATTAATTAATACTTTGATCGGCAAGTCATCCAGGGTGCGATTTTCGAAAATAGAAAATAAATACTTTTCAAACGCATTTGAATCGATAAGTCCAGCCTTCTTAAACGTAAAAAAATGCCAATTTAAAATATTGACAGATTTAAAAAAATCCAAGATTTCATGAGGAGTTAAACCAAAGGCATATAAACAAGAAACAATAGAACCAGCACTTGTTCCTGCTAAGATTTTAGGATGAATGTCTTGTTCGAGTAAAAATGAAAGAACACCAGCATGAGCAATCCCTTTATAGCCTCCTCCAGACAAAGCCAAACCTATTTTAGGTGTTATCATAAATGAAAGTATTGAAAGATTTGTGTTTAAAAGATTAACTTTGAATTCGAACTAATAAAATTACACAAAAATGAACAAAATAGACCTAAAAGAATTGAATAATAGTTTTACGTATGCAACGTTCCGTGCTTATGTGACAGAAGCATTGCAAAATAATCCAGAAAAATTACAGCTATCAGCAGATTATTTGCCTTATGCAGAATTAAATGAGGCGCGTTTACATCGCTTGGATAAAACGTTAAGTGTAGCATCAGAAGTAGCGTTAGTTTTGGAGAACTTAAATAAAGATTACATCTGGTTAGTTATTTCTGAAAGTTGGTGTGGGGATGCGGCTCAATCGGTGCCTATGTTGAATAAAATGGCAGCCATTACGGATAAGATAGACCTGCGCATTGTATTTCGCGATCAAAATTTAGATTTAATGGATCAATATTTGACTAATGGAGGAAGAGCTATTCCGAAGTTGCTCATCGTGGATAAAGAAACCTTGAATGTTGTAGGCGATTGGGGACCACGTCCTGCTGATGCAGTTCAATTGGTGAATGACTACAAAGCGGAACATGGTAAGTTTGATGAAGATGGAATAATCGCACTAAATAAATGGTACACAAAAAATAAAGGTCAACAAGTACAACAGGAAGTTGCTGCCTTGATGACCGCTATTGATCAATAATAAAATCAACCCTTACTATTGTACGATAGGTCCTACAATCGTGAGGTTTTTGGATAAAGACATCCCTGCAGGATTGCATCCCAATGCGCCTTCAGGGATAATTTGATCTAATTTCTCAAAGTATTCCACCCAAACAGGGAAAGCTTCTCCTGTATATTTCGAACGGTATGTCATCGGATAGAGGTGAAAAAATTCCTTGTTTTTATTGGCTGATTTAAAGGCGTCGTATAGTAATTCTGAACAATAGTACTTGCCATTGGCATAGAGATAATTGTCGTCATAGGGAACTCCTAGTTGTTTTAATGCAAAGGTTTTTGCAGCGGGAATTAATTTCTCGAATCGCGGTAAAAGTCGTCCCAAATACATGGTTTCAGGAGTTTTGGTTAAAAACTGATCCAGAGGAGTTAGACAAACTTCGGGCCAAGTGGCTTCGATCACTTGTAGGGATCCTTCGTGTTCAACGACCATTCCGATGTGATTAAAATTTAATCCGTCATATCCATAGGTTACTTCGTTAATCGCGTCGCATAAAGGTCCACATTTCAGGTTTTGAAAGATTAAATCTCCTTCTTTAAAGGTCGTTTTTTGGGCATAGCTCTGTGCATAATTCAGCGTACAAAGCAGTCCAAATAAAGCGATAATTTTTTTCATATTCATTTGTCGTTTGGACAAAAATAGAACTATCTCCCTAGATAAACAATGGAAAAAATAAAAGGTTTGAGTCATTGGAAAACAGTCTTTTTTTGGGTGTTAAAGTTTGTATAATGCTATTGAATGGAATGTTTTTAAATTATAAATAGTTGTATATTAGGAGGATTAACCATAAAAAACACGAATACTATGTCACAACAATTTCCATTTCCAGCATTTAAAGAAAAATATGGAAACTATATTGGCGGTACATTTGTAGCGCCTGTCAAAGGGAGATATCTCAACTCCATTACCCCAATTAACGGAACGGTATTTACGCAAGCTGCACACTCTACAGAAGAGGATTTGATCTTGGCCATTGATGCCGCAGACAAAGCCTTCGAAACGTGGAGCAAGACTTCTGCAACGGAACGCAGTAATATCTTGTTTCGCATTGCTGATCGCATGGAGCAAAATCTGGAGTATATCGCAAAAGTGGAAACCATTGACAATGGAAAAGCGTTACGCGAAACACTGAATGCCGATATTCCTTTGGCAATTGATCACTTCCGTTATTTTGCAGGTGTGATCCGTGCAGAAGAGGGGTCTGTAGTAGAGCTAGACGAGCATACGGTATCGATGATTGTTCACGAACCACTGGGCGTTGTCGCTCAAATTATTCCATGGAACTTCCCTATTTTAATGGCCGTATGGAAACTAGCACCTGCTTTGGCAGCTGGAAACTGTGTGGTACTGAAACCTGCAGAAAATACGCCAATCTCTATTCTGATCTTAATGGAACTAATCGGTGATTTATTGCCTGCTGGAGTAGTCAATGTAGTCAATGGATCAGGGGCTGAATTAGGACAAAAATTAGTAACCAATCCCAAAATTAGCAAAGCAGCTTTTACGGGATCCACGGCAACAGGACGTTTGGTTATGCAATATGCAACAGAAAATATCATTCCTGTAACCTTAGAGTTGGGTGGAAAATCGCCTAACGTATTCTTTGAGTCAATCATGGATCACGATGATGATTACCTAGATAAAGCCATTGAGGGCGCAGTATTGTTTGCCTTTAACCAAGGAGAGGTTTGTACATGTCCATCGCGTTTGTTGATTCAAGAAAGTATTTACGACAAGTTCATCGCTCGTGTGATCGAACGTGTAAAAGCGATTAAAGTCGGGAATCCACTAGATCCAACGACTATGATGGGAGCACAAGCGTCGAAAATGCAGTACGACAAGATTAGTTCATACCTTAAACTTGGAAAAGAAGAGGGTGCAGAGGTACTAGTTGGTGGAGATGTAAATCACTTAGGTGGGGACTTGGAGAATGGATATTATATCCAACCAACCTTGCTAAAAGGGCACAATAAGATGCGCGTGTTCCAAGAGGAAATTTTTGGACCTGTATTGGCTGTAACGACCTTTAAAGATGAAAAAGAAGCAATTGAAATTGCCAATGATACGCTTTATGGATTAGGAGCAGGTGTGTGGACGCGTGATGCGCATCAGCTATACCAAATTCCACGCGCGATTAAAGCTGGACGTGTTTGGGTCAATAATTACCACAATTATCCTGCTGGAGCACCATTTGGAGGTTATAAACAATCGGGTATTGGACGTGAAAATCACAAAATGATGCTGGGACATTACCGTCAAACAAAAAATATGTTGATTTCCTACAACAAGAAAAAAATGGGATTCTTCTAAAATATAAACAGGATGTCGAAAATAAGCCGCATTGACGTAACAGACAAAGCAAAAGCTTTGATTGAAGAACTACAAGCAGAACACGGAGATCTGATGTTTTATCAATCCGGAGGATGCTGTGAAGGTACACAACCGATGTGTTTTGTTAAGGGAGGCTTTTACTTAAGACGTCGCGATGTAAAAATAGGAGAGGTTTGCGGTTTTGACTTTTGGGTAGATCGCGATTTATTTGAGTACTGGAAACACGCTCATTTTACTTTAGATGTAGCAGATGGATTCGGAACAGGCGGTTTCTCTCTGGAAATTCCCAAACAAAAAACGTTTCAAATACAGTATCGTATGTTTACACCTGAAGAGCTGCCAAAGCTTGAGGAGGTAATTTTAAATGAATAAATGCTTTAACACGATGAATGTGAGGAGGCTACACGAAAGTGTAGCCTCTTGTTTTTTGTTTACAGTTAATCGTTTACGTTTCACAGTTGAACCAATTATTTTTTAATGATAAAATCGTCTATTCAGTGAATTCACTCTTCTCTCATTTATCTCACTGATTTTATATTGGTTTTGGTGTTCGATGAATCTACGCTACGCTACGATTTCCTGATCGCGCGGATTTGCAATCAGTGCCATCGGACAAAGAGTTTTGTTTCTTGCAGTACAACGGAAAAGGAATGGGTTTTGTTCGGGTCTTGTTCGAGTCATGTTCGAGTCAGCTTCGGTAAATGGGGGTTAAACCCCCGTAAATACGAAGGTTTGTCGAAGAAGACCCGAA
>JASLHL010000151.1 GCA_030152225.1 Flavobacterium sp.
CTCGGGAACAAGGGTGATTTTTGGAAAGAAAGGCAATAATGCACTTCCATTAGCCAAAGAAGTAAAAGAGAAAGACAACGTATCTTTAAAAGGCTTTGGGTAATAGGCATTAATATCCTCCCATAATTGCAGCTTTTTATCTACCGCAGCTTGGGCTAAAAGGGTGTTGGTAAAAATAGAGGTGAATGTCCCTAAAGCAAATACGCTTTTTTTATTCTCTACCTCCATTAGGTTTTTCCCTCGCTTTTTAATGCCATAGTAGAAAACTTGGTCGTTCTTGATAATCGCCACAGCTATTTGTCCTTCCACTGGTAAAAATGCCGCATTTTCTCGAATAATATCTTCTCGTGATTTGCCGATTAACTCTTCGCGTAAATCTTCCTGATTGACGTAGTCCAAGATGCGAAATCCCACAATATTGGCTTCCTCATCAAAAGCAAAATTGACAATGGCAGTATCCTTTTCAAACTGTGTTTTAAACAAAGGGGTCTGATCGTCGTTCACACCATAGTATTCAATCTTGACAATTGATCCTAAGTTTTGCTTCATTTCATCAAAAAAGGCTTCTACTGCATTAAAGGGCACTTTACTTTGGAGTGACTCTGAAAAACGATGGTAGAAATTGTCGTAATTACTCGTATTGTAATCTTCTTTAAACCCTTCTATCATCTGTCCCAAAGGATTTTGTGCTTGCACAGCAAGCGACCCCATGAACAAACAAAAAAACAAAAGCAATCGCTTTAGCATCATATCTTTTTACTTTATAAAAATTAAAGGTACTCATTTCGAAATAATTCCGTGATACATTTAACAAAACGAAAGTATTTTTCGCGCTAATTTGCCCTAAATCCCATAAGCTTTCTTAACAAACTTCTGCTATCTTATCTTTTTTAGCTCGTCTTTTTTAACTTATCTACGCCAAAACTGTTTAGGCTGTCCATTGACTTTTTCTAAACTGCTCCGGAGTTTGGGTGGTGGCTTTTTTGAACATGGTAACGAAATAGGAGGCGTGTTCAAATCCCAACTCATCCGCTATTTCACCAATGGAATTGGTGGTATAGCTCAACAAGCGCTTCGCTTCGAGAATAATGTGACGCTTAATTAGATTGCCCGAGGTATGCCCCAAGATGGTGCGGCAAATCTTGTTCAAATAATTCGTGCTGATGTTCAACATTTCGGCATAATCAGAGGGCATCTTATGGGTTTTAAAATGCTGTTCAATCAAGGTTTGATAGCGCTGTATTTTGTCGTTGACGGCATTGTGTACTTTAACGGTGTGTTGTGGCACATAGAGCCGATCAAATTCAATCAGCAGAATATTCAAATACGAGCGCAAAATTTTCTGGGAGGCTTTCTTCTTACTCTGAAATTCCTCCATCATCTGCCACAACAAAAAGGATAACTTCTTTCCCTTTTCTTCAGACAGCGAGAATACTGCGTGATTTACTTCTGTAAAATACGAAAATTGGTGTAATACATTGGTATTGTAACGCAAGGAGAAGAAATCGGCAGTAAACGCAATAACGGTTCCGCTCGCTTCTTCATTTAGCGCAATGGTATTGATGCAATTTGGTTTAATCAGCAGTACTTGACCTGGGCGAATACGCATGCGATCTTGATCAATCACAAGTGTGCCCTCCCCTTTTTCGATACACAGAATCAGGTAGAACGCATTGCTATGCGGCAAGGCTAGTGTTGGGTACTTTTTGAGCAATCCTTCAATAGATCCCATCCAGAGATCGTTTAAAGCATTGAATAAACCAATCGTGCAAACGGGTACTTTATTCGCTTGCATAGTTTTAGAATTAAATGGTTCAACTTCCTTGAATTAGTCAAGCGTTAGACAGTCAGACACGGCTATTTTACAAGCGTAAAATCACAGCGCAAAAGACTCGACTAACAACAGTGACAGCTGTTTAGGTATTATACCCATTCAGGAGGTTGAAACACGGCGCAAATAAAATGAGGAGGAATAAAAGTCTCGACTTCTGTCGAATACTGTTCTACATCCACAGGAATAAGGTGAGCCTCATAGGGATTGTAAATCAGCGCTTGCGCAAATAACGGTTGTATTTCCTTGGTTTTTAAAAGGGGAAGTTCCATCTTTTTATCCGAATCTTCCGACAACTCACTTTGAAGGTAACAACTTCCATAACACATGGGAATCAAATCAAAGCGGTTGATACATATATTTTCAACAATGAATTTTTGATTGAGGTAAAACGAAGCGAGAATCCAAAAACTCGAGGTGTTTTGGTAGATAAAAGAAAGCAGTAAGAGTAGTAAAATACGCTTTTTCATTTATTTTATCTTTTCATTTAACAAAAGGGGAATTTCTTCCATCAGGCGATTGACGTCTGCTGTACTTGTTCCATCATATACCCCGCGAATGTGTTGGTCTGCATCAATCAACAGAAAACCACCACTATGTGCATAACCACCTGGTGCTGCAGACTCTTGATAGGCTTGCATAAAGTAGCCTTGGGCCAACTGGTGTATGTCGCTTTCATCTCCATATAGGAAATGCCATTTTGCCGCATCCACACCCAAAGATTCACTATACGCTTTTAGTACGGGAATAGAATCATGCTTGGGATCAATCGTATGGGAAACAAATACGACATTTTCATTCTCGTGAAAGGCATCGTATACTCTTTTCATCTCGACATTCATCTTGGGACAAATTGTCGGACACTGTAAGAAGATGAAATCTGCAATGTAAATCTTCCCAGCTAAGGTTTTGTTGTTAACCACAAGACTATCCTGATTGAGCAAAGCAAAATCGGGAATCTCATAGGGTCTTTCTATCGTTTCTCCCGAGGCTAACGTTTCTGCTGTAGGATGACCTAAATACGGCAGTTGTTTGACCTCTTGGGAACAAGCCAATAAAAAAGAAACAAAAAAGAAAGGAAGAATTCGTTTCATGTGAACAAAAGTACAAAAAAATACAGGAATACGGACAAAAATGAGGGCGAAATCCCCATTAAACTGCCAAGATATAAGGGATAGCTTATCGTTTACTACAGCTATTCAGCAACAACCTCCCCTTGTAGGG
>JASLHL010000155.1 GCA_030152225.1 Flavobacterium sp.
TTAGATTAAAAATAGATAAGCTATGACAGTTTCAGGAAGAGTTGAATTGATGGCTCCCGCTGGAAACTTCGAATCATTGCAAGCTGCAATTGACAACGGAGCGGATTCAGTGTACTTTGGAGTAGATCAATTGAATATGCGCGCGCGTTCAACGGTAAATTTCTCTGTAGATGATTTACCCGAAATAGCCCGACGTTGCCAAGAAAAGAATGTACGTACCTATTTGACATTGAATACGATTATTTACGATCACGATTTGTCAGTAGTTAAAACATTGCTCAACAAGGCAAAAGAGGCGGGGTTAACCGCAGTAATTGCTTCGGATCAAGCGGTAATTGCTTCAGCAAGAGCCATTGGTTTGGAAGTACATATCTCGACCCAATTGAACGTGACCAATATTGAAACTGTTAAGTTTTATAGCTTATTTGCCGATACAATTGTCTTGTCGCGCGAATTGAGCTTACGTCAAGTAAAAAAGATCACCGAAGCCATTGAGCGCGAACAGGTAAAAGGACCTGCAGGAAACTTGATCGAAATTGAAATTTTCGGACATGGTGCTTTGTGTATGGCGGTATCTGGAAAATGTTACTTGAGCTTACATTCCCATAATTCCTCGGCAAATCGAGGAGCATGCAAACAAAATTGCCGAAAAAAGTATACGGTTATTGATCAAGAAAGCGGGTTTGAAATCGAGATTGACAATGAATATATGATGTCTCCTAAAGATTTGTGTACCATTGATTTCTTGGATCAAGTGATTGATGCTGGAGCAAAGGTCTTGAAAATAGAAGGAAGAGGAAGAGCACCGGAGTACGTGGCTACTGTGATTCGCACGTACAGAGAAGCCATTGATGCCATTGCAGCGGGTACCTATAGCAAGGAAAAAGTAAGCGAATGGATGGCAGCACTAGAAACAGTGTATAACCGCGGATTTTGGAGTGGATATTACCTTGGGCAAAAATTAGGGGAATGGAGTGATAATCCCGGTAGTAATGCAACACAGAAAAAAGTATATGTCGGTAAGGCAGCACACTATTTTCAAAAAGCATCGATTGGGGAATTCAAAATTGAAGCCTATGACATAAAAGTAGGCGATCGAATTTTGATCACAGGCCCAAGTACAGGAGCACAAGAATTAACCGTGGAAGAATTATTTGTCAACGAACAAGCAGCGGAAAAAGCTACCAAAGGAGATGATTGCACCTTAAAACTGCCATTCCGCGTGCGACTATCAGATAAAATGTATAAAATAGTAAGCAACGAATGATTGTAGTTACCTTACAACGCGATAAGTGTATTGGATGCAATTACTGTGTTGAAGTGGCACCCCAACAATTTCAAATGTCTAAAAAAGACGGAAAAACCGTTTTGTTAAAGGCTGTAAATAACAAGGGATTTCATACGGTAAAGTCGCCAGATTATACGATATTAGAGGCTTGTGAACAAGCAGAGAAAATATGTCCCGTACATATTATTACCGTTAAAGAAGTCTAAAGATGAATAGGAAAATATATTATTTGAGTACTTGTGATACTTGTAAACGCATTTTGAAAGAAATGCCCCAGGTAGAAGGGTTTGAATTACAAGATATTAAAAAACATCCTGTTACAGCACAACAGTTGGCAACGATGTATGCTGCTGTAGGCAGTTATGAAAAACTCTTTAATAAAAGAGCACAGCTGTATAAATCGCGTGGATTGAAAGATCAAAACTTGCAAGAGGAAGATTATAAAAACCTAATTTTAGAACAGTATACCTTTTTAAACCGGCCAGTTATCTTTATTGATGGAGCTGTTTTTGTCGGAAATAGCAAAAAAGTACTTGAAGAAGCCTATACACAGGCTGAAAAATAAAAAAGTCGAAGTTTAACTTCGACTTTTTTGTGTTTAAAACTTATTGATTCTTAAAAGGTTGTAGTTTTTTATTCTTTTTTTTTTTAAAAAGATGTGACCAAATAGCGTCTATAATGTCTTAATAATGAAAAAGGGAATAATTGCTATGAGATTTTTCAGGTTTTAATAAGAAAAAGAAAAAAAAGTTACACTATACTGGTTTGGATTTTTAATTGTTTATTAAGGGGTTCAATCAGAAAGAAGAGCCGGTATAGTTCTTTTTACTAAAGATGAAGAATTGCTATTGAAAAAGAACATTTTTATTTCATAATAGAGTGAAGTTGGTTAAGACTTAACGTAGTTGAAAATGATTGGTTTGTTTTTAAAAAAGTTACAGTTAAGTACAACGTTGGTTTGAAAAGGAAAGCTTAGGCTTTCCTTTTTTTGTTTACGGTGAACCGTAAACAGTTAACGGTCTACTGTTCACCATTTTTTATTACCTTTGCAGTCATTATCTAGAAGAATATGATACATTCAATGACAGGGTTTGGTAAAGCATGCTTGCAATTACCCACAAAAAAAATTACGATCGAAGTAAAGTCACTTAATAGCAAGAACTTGGATTTAAACGTGCGTTTGCCTTTAAGTTATAGAGAAAAAGAGTTGACTTTGCGCAATCAGATTGCTCAGGAGTTGGAGCGCGGAAAAGTAGATTTCTCTCTTTTCTGTGAAATTACGGCAGAAGAGACTTCGAGTAAAATCAACGGCCCTATTGTCTTGGCTTATATTGGGCAAATGAAGGCGATTATTCCAAATGCAGACGAAACTGAATTGATGAAGATGGCTGTGCGTATGCCTGATGCATTAAAGGTAGAGCGTAATGATTTTGATGAAGAAGAATGGAAGGATATTGAAGTGGTAATTAACGAAGCGATTCAAAGTATGAAAGGATTTCGTTTGAGCGAAGGCCAGTCGTTAGAAAACGATTTTAAAGCGCGTATTGCCAATATTTTTTCCTACATGGAACAAGTATCGCTTTTAGATAAAGAACGCATTGTAAGCGTAAAGGAACGCCTTCGAAATAATTTGAATGAATTGCAATTGACGATTGATGAAAATCGATTCGAACAGGAGGTTATTTACTATTTAGAAAAGTTGGATATTACCGAAGAAAAGGTGCGATTAGCTAAACACTTAGACTATTTCTTGGAAACCTTAAATGGCAGCGAAGCAAATGGTAGAAAATTAGGTTTTATTGCACAAGAAATGGGAAGAGAGATTAATACGATGGGCTCTAAATCCAATCATGCAGAGATGCAACAAATTGTGGTGCGCATGAAAGATGAATTAGAGAAGATTAAAGAGCAAGTATTAAACGTATTATAACGACAACATAAGACCATATGAATAAGGGAAAATTAATCGTTTTTTCAGCGCCTTCTGGATCGGGAAAAACGACAATTGTACGCCATCTATTAGCACAAGCAGATCTAAATTTAGACTTTTCTATTTCCTGTACTTCTCGTGAGCCTAGAGCAGGTGAGGAGCACGGAAAAGACTACTATTTTATTTCGTTGGAGGATTTTAAAACACACATCAAAAACGATGATTTTTTAGAGTGGGAAGAGGTCTACCGCGATAATTTTTATGGAACATTGAAAGCAGAGGTTGAGCGTATTTGGGCTTTGGGAAAAAATGTTATTTTCGATATTGATGTAGCTGGTGGATTGCGTATCAAACGCAAATTTCCAGAAGAAACTTTAGCTGTTTTCGTAAAACCACCAAGTATTGATGAGTTGAAAATTCGCCTAAAAAAGCGTTCAACCGAAAGTGAAGATAAAATTAATATGCGCATTGCAAAGGCTTCTGTTGAATTGGCAACAGCTCCTCAATTCGATATTATTATAAAAAATTACGACTTAGATACTGCAAAAGCAGAAGCTAGTCAGTTGGTTCGCGATTTCGTAAAATAGTAGAAGATGAAAGTTGGTTTGTATTTTGGGACCTTTAATCCCGTGCACATTGGGCATGTGGTTATTGCTAATCACATGGTGCAATACAGTGAGTTAGATGAGGTTTGGATGGTGGTGACTCCTCACAATCCCTTGAAAAAGAAAAAGGGCTTGCTTGAAGACTTTCACCGGATTCACTTAGTGAATCTTGCTACCGCAGATTACGACTATCTACGACCTTCGGATATTGAGTTTAATTTACCCCAACCCAACTATACGGTAAATACCATGGCGTATTTACAAGAGCGCTTTCCCAAACACGAATTCGCTCTGATTATGGGAGAGGATAACCTAGATTCCTTTCCGAAATGGAAGAATTATGAGGTCTTGCTCCATACATATAAGATTTACGTTTATCCGCGTATTGATCACAGTCGAGTAGAACCAAGTCCTTTAATGCAACATCCTAATATTGTTGTTGTAGACAATGCTCCAATCATGGAGATTTCGGCTACCTTTATTCGAGAAGGAATCAAAGCAGGTAAAAATATGCAACCCTTATTAGATAAAGAGGTGTGGAAATACATCGACCACAATCTCTTTTATAAAAAATAAGAAGGAGATAGAACCAGAAAACAAATAAAAAGAGCTGTTTTACAGCTCTTTTTATTTGTTTTTTCTTTTTGTTAGTAGGACTGGGTATAAATTGTTAGTCTTAGACCAAAAGAGGTGGTTTTTTGTAGAGAATACAATAGAATGAAGTAAAAGAGAAAGAACTATAACGAATTGTTTTACAGTTTTTCAATTGTTTGCATTAAGTTTTTTAGTTACTTTTGACGAAGTTATAAGCTAAAATTATGAGTGATTATCCAAAGTTTGCAGTAATTGGAGGAGGGAGTTGGGCAACGGCTATCGTAAAAATGCTGAGTGAAAACCTACAGCAAATAGCATGGTACATGAGAAACGAGAATGCGATAGAAGAAATTAAGGTAAACCATCATAACCCGAATTATTTGAGTTCGGTTGAGTTTGATATCGATCAGTTGTTGCTGACGAATGATATTAATAAGGCTGTGTCGTATGCAGATTACGTTATTTTTGCTATTCCTTCTGCTTTTTTAAGTGAAGAAATGGAGCAATTATATGTAAGTCTTGACCAGAAGGTTGTTATTTCCGCAATTAAGGGAATTATTCCAGAAACGAGTCTGATCGTAGGAGAACATTTTCATCAAACCTATGGTGTCTCTTATGATAATATCGCTGTGATTACTGGACCTTGTCATGCAGAAGAGGTGGCTTTAGAGCGCTTGTCATATTTGACGATTGCTTGTCGAAATGATGAACACGCCAAAGTGATAGAAAGCTGTATCAGTAGCCATTATATCAAAGTAAAGCTTACTGATGATATCATTGGAACAGAATATGCTGCTGTGCTAAAGAATATTTATGCCATTGCCTGTGGAATGGCACATGGATTAGGATATGGAGATAATTTTCAAGCCTTGTTGATGAGTAACGCGATCCGCGAGATGAAAAAATTTATCAAGAAAGTACATCACATGAAGCGCAATATTAATAATTCGGCCTATTTGGGGGATTTATTAGTAACAGGTTATTCGCTTTTTTCTCGAAATCGCATGTTTGGAAATATGATTGGTAAAGGCTATACCGTAAAGTCTGCTCAAATGGAGATGAATATGATCGCTGAAGGCTATTACGCAACAAAAAGCGCTTATGAACTCAATGCGCAATATGGTGCTAAGACACCGATTATCAATGCCGTGTACGATATTTTGTACAATGGAAAGGATCCGAAAAAAACCTTTAGAAAACTCACAGAAAAGTTAGATTAAAAAAAATAAAAAAAGGCCGTTATCGGTTTTTTTATGAAATAAAGCAATGTAATGAGCTGATTAACAGTTAATTATGTTGCTTTTTTTGTTTGAGTATAATATAATAAATTAGTTGTAAATTGCTGATATATAATGACTTGTGAAGGTTTGCCTTGGGGGAGAATAGATCAAGTAGTTTTGTGCTGTTAAAAAATAAATAAGATGGATCATTTAATTAATCACCCCGGTCTATTGGCCGTTTTTGGAATTGTAGTTTTCGTTATGCTCTTGTTGGACTTAGGTGTTTTCAATCGAAATAGCCACGTGGTTTCCACCAAAGAAGCACTCATTTGGACCGTAGTTTGGATTGGTTTAGCCATGGTATTTAGTGGCGTAATCTACTACTATATGGATTTTGAAAACTTTGCACGCTTCCAATCAGCCTATTGGATTGAGAAAGCCCTCTCTGTTGATAACCTCTTTGTGTTTATCCTAGTCTTTACCTTTTTTAAAGTACCCAAAGAATTACATCATCGTGTTTTATTCTGGGGTATTATTGGAGCCTTAGTGTTTAGAGCGATTTTTATCTTTGCCGGAGTAGAATTAATTAACCATACGTATCTACCTGCATTTGAATTGTTCGGACAACAGGTAGAAATTAATGTTGTCTTGACTATTTTTGGTTTTTTCTTACTCGTTTCGGGAATTAAATCTTGGTTTGCTAAAGATGATCACAGCGAAGAACAAGATCTGACCAAGAACTTTGCCGTGCGCATGGTGCATAAGTTTTTTAAAGTAAGCAAAGAATACGATGGGGATAAGTTCTTTACCATTCAAAATGGAGTAAAGATGGTGACACCTCTGTTTGTTGCTTTAATGGTGATCGAGTTTACTGATTTAGTCTTTGCCGTAGACAGTATCCCTGCTATTTTTGCGATTGCTCCGGATGACCCCTTTATTCTGTATACGTCGAATATTTTTGCCATCTTAGGATTGCGTTCGCTTTACTTCTTGTTGGCTAATTTTATGGACAAATTCTCCAAGCTGAAATACGGCCTAGCAATCATTTTATCGTTTATCGGAGTGAAGATGATTATTTCGCCATTTGTTCACATTGAATCCATGGTTTCACTAGCAGTGATTGCAAGTGTATTAATCTTATCGGTAGTCTTATCGTTGTTGTTTCCACCGAAAAAAGTAGTCTAAATATCCAAGTGAATACCTTATAAACAATTGTACCATTCTATCAGTTTTATAGGACATGAGTCCATAGTGAGTCCATAATGCGTCCATGGTGCCTCTATTAAAAAGTGGGTTTCCTATAGACTCACTATGGAGGAACTACGGAAGTATGCTGGAGGTAGGATAAGGTTAACAATACAAAAACAAAGTGGGTGTCCTTTTGGGGCACCCACTTTTATTTTATGCTGTTGCGGTAAAGAGTCAACAATTTACTTTGAAGCACTAGTATTTCCTCTGTGACACATGGTACAAGTGACCACATTAATATTTTCTGGATTTGGATCGTTCTCCCAGTTGAAATGTTCCGCGTTAATCTTGCGAGTCATCACAATCATGTGACGAGCAAATTCCTTTTCTTTTTTTGCATCAGAAGCAAAGTCCAATCCGTCTTTTCCTTCTGCGGGAACATGGCAATAGCTACATTTAACTCCCAAAGCAGTATTGTACCCTTTCATTACTTTTTCTAAATCTTCTTTAGAAATATCTTGAGGAAGTACTTTTAAGTTTTCCCATTCCGATTGAGCTACAGTGCTTTCTGTTACTGTTGTATTGTTTTTAAAGGAAAGCAAGCTGATCATTAAGCCTAAAAAGCCCAATACAATCCACGTGTTTTTTAGTTTCATATTTTGTCGCAATTATAGTTTGAGACAAGATATAAAAAGTAACCTTTGGAATTAGTATAAATAAGGCCTAACCGTTTGGTTTATAGTTATTTTGTATAGGTTATCCCATTTTTATTGGCAAATGGAAGTTTTTTTAACGTTTCGTCTGATATACTTTTGGCAGGGAATACGAAATTTTTGTCATAAAGTTTAGCACCCTGAAAATAGGTCAACATAAAAGTATTAGATAAATCAAAAATAGCCTCGTCTAACAATTCAACCTTGATTGATTCTCCAGCAGCTAAAGAAGGAAAGGCATGCCTAAAAATACTCGAATTTCTCTTTTCTCCATTGATTTCTCCCTCTGCTTTAGACACAATCATAATAGCTTCGATTGGTTCTGGAGAATTATTAAATAAATAGGCGTACCAAGCATCCTGTAAAAATTCTTCGTTATACTCTTTTACAACTGCCACTTCAACATCCTTTACTTCCGGTATTTCTATGTCTTTTTTCATTCGAATTAAATTTTGGACAAAGATAAAATTATTTCTTCGATTCCGCTTTCTTGTTTTTTCAAAAGAAGACTTGGCCTGAAGTTTGGTATGGATTACTATAATGTTTATATAATGGATTAGTTTAGAGTATAAAGGTCTTCCCTGTAGTTCAGGGGAGACCTTTATTATTAAGAGATTGTAAGAAATGTTGTAACGTTTGTATCTTTAGGCGTACTAATGTAGGTATACACCAAAAATAAAAGAAAAATGACGTACCAGTGGTTTTTAACGTTAGAACGGAAACGTTTGGCTCGAGGGAATAAAAGCAACATGGATATTGTGGTCCGTGTTTTCAAATGGTTGGGGATTGCCTATTTTACAGCTATGATGCTGTTGGCTGGAATTGCAACCTATGACGGTCTGTTAGAGTCGGACTTGGGAGCGACTCCTATTGAAGCGGTGAGCCGCTATTTGATTTACTATTTCGCATTTGAATTAACCATGCGATTCTTCTTTCAGAAAGGCCCCGTAGCCAGTATTAAACCTTTCTTGATTCTCAATATACCCCGATCGAAAATCGTGACGTTTTACGTGGGTAAAACATTCTTGAGTGCTTTTAATATCATTCAGCTGTTTTTCTTGGTTCCCTTTACCATTATAGCGATCCGTGAAGGAGAAAGTGGATGGGCTGTTTTGGCGTGGTCCTTGGCTGTGTATAGTATCGTATTCATGCTGCATTGTATTACTATTTTGATGAGTGCTTATGCGCCTGTTTTTTATGGGGTGATTGGATTTATAGCGCTTTGTTTTGGTTTGCACTACTTCGATATTGTTGACCCTACTGTATATACCAAGTATTTTTATTTTACGGCTTATCAATATCCAATCAGTTTATTGGGCTATGTATTGCTATTGGCTGGGTTAGTTTGGAGTACCCATCGTTTTTTCTTGAAACGCTTGTATTTAGACGATTTAGAAAAAGTACGCGTGAAGGAGGGCATTGCTTTAGAAATGAAATGGTTGGATAGATTTGGACGCTATGCCAGCTTCTTGCGCAATGATATTCGCTTAATTGTTCGAAACAAAAGAGCGCGATTGACCGTACTTATGAGTGTTGTTTTTCTTTTTTATGCCGCTCTTATGTTCAATGCGGAAGGAATGGATTTCTTTTCTGTTTTCTTGGCTTTCTTTTCCACAGGTGGATTCTTAATGCTATTTGGACAGTATGTACCGAGTTGGGATTCTTCTTATTATCCGTTATTGATGACACAAAACGTTATGTACCGCGATTATTTAATGTCCAAATGGTTAGTTATTGCCTTGGGAACTTTGGTGTCTACCTTGCTGTGTTTATTTTATATCTTTCTCGATATGAAGTTATTCTATTTGATGATGGCTATGGGAGTATTCAACATTGGAATTAATGGCTATTTTGTCCTATGGGGTGGGGCTTATCTCAAGACGCCCATGGACTTGACAGCTGCAAAGAACGTTTTTGGCGATGTCAATGCATTTAATTTACGCGTGATGCTAATTAGTTTACCTAAAATGATATTGCCCTTAGTTTTTTATTTCTTGGGAACATTAATTTATCCGTTTTGGGGTGGATTTGCACTCCTTATTATCATTGGATTAGCGGGTTTATTTCTACATAGTTATGTATTCCAAGCCATTGAAAAGATTTATAAAAAAGAAAAATACGCGACACTAGCCGCTTACAAAAAATAAAGATTCGTATGATACAAGTAGAACTTTTAAGCAAAACATATAATGGAACAACCGTTCTAGCATTAGATTCACTTTCAATTGGTGCAGGAGAGAGTATTGGATTGGTAGGGAATAACGGGGCAGGAAAGACGACCTTTTTCAGCCTATTGTTGGATTTGATTCAGCCCTCAGCAGGAGA
>JASLHL010000190.1 GCA_030152225.1 Flavobacterium sp.
ACTCCTGAGAAACAACAATGAGATCCTCATTCTTAATGAAACGCATAAAGCCCAATAGCTTAGAAGAAGATCCAGCCACTTGAATTGCCAATGCGTTTTCTAGTAATCTTCTGCCTTTTTCACCAATCTGTGTACTGGTGATTTCCCCCGTTTCGGTAATAAAGGTAATTTCATGAAATCCTTTGCCGGATTTGAATTTTACTTCAGTGATTTCAGCTAGCTCTTCTAAATTGGTAGCAGCGTTGGCCTGATCTCCACACAAATCTTTAGGTGTACCCACTGATTCAAAGTAACGTAAAGGAGCATAATATATTTTTTTAGCCAAAGCCCCTGTTGGTTCACAGCTAGAAAAACCGATATCTTCAATTTTTATTTCAGCCATACTATATTTCTTTGATAAAGATGTTTTTGGAATCAATCATAGCTTCCATAACATCCGGATTAGACAAAATTTCTTCTTTTGATAGAATTGCTCCATCAAGATTCACTCGATTAGGCATAGAAGCAGTAAAAGTGTATTTACGGCCGTTGTATTCGTGATAGCCCAATGCAGTGCGTTCTTTTGCTTCAGCTGCTTTCTGTGCTTCAAGTTCTGCTTGCTTCTGCGTTTCCAATTCTGCTTGCTTCTGCGCTTCCAATTCCGCTTGCTTTTGTGCTTCGAGTTCTGCTTGCTTCTGCGCTTCGAGTTCTGCTGCTTTCTGAGCTTCCAATTCGGCTTGCTTTTGTACTTCGAGTTCCGCTGCTTTCTGAGCTTCCAATTCGGTTTGCTTTTGCGCTTCGAGTTCCGCTGTATCTTTCGGAACTGTAGTTCCATTTTGAACTTCTCTAGGTTCAACTGGAGAAGTTTCTTTCTTTGTTTGCTTTGCCATAATTATGCTACTACTAAGTTTTCACCAGGGTAGAATAATTTATTCAACTCTTCATTCCCTAATCCTCTTTTTGAATCATCGAATACAGCGACATAAACCAAATGATTCATTAAGAAATCATAACCTAAATGGAAGTCCATAAAGATTTTCAATACATAATCCTGAATCTGTAAGCTTGTAATTTGCGGTTTGTCAAAAACATCAATTAAACGAGCTAAGTTCCCATCAACGAATGCGAACATCACATCATCTTCTACGTTATCTAAACCAACAATTTCGATGTTAGATAAAGGAGTTTTCATGGTGTTGGCTTCTGTGAAGGTTACAGTAGTTCCATACTCTTGTTTGTACTGATCAGCATACTCCATGCGCATTTGTTCAGACATAAAGAGATACTTAATTTTTTTCTTTGTCTTTTTCGGCAATTGCTTTTCAAATGATTTTACCTGATCTACGATATTCGTAGCAGATAGCGCTTGTAAAGGAATTTTAAATGCAGGATGTTTGGTATCTGTGATCGCTTTTCTTACCTGTGTTTGCACTCCATTTAAAGAGTATCCAAACTCTTTTAACTTGGTATCATCATAAGAACCAGTTTGTGAAAGGATATCTAAATCATCAACGATTTTAGCAAGTAAATCATCGATGATTTCTTTTGAAATAGGGTGTTCATCTGCTTTTTTTCCTTCCACGTACAAATTAGCCAACCAGGTGTTTAATACTTCATCCGGGATAATAGGGAAGTTGATTTTTTGTCTGAAGTTCTGCAACATTTTATGTTTGAATTCAGCTTCTCCCAGTTCGGTCCATTTGGCCTCACCAAATCCTTGCACAACATGACTCAAAATTTTAAAGAAATTCGGGTATTTTCCCTGAACAGCTGTAATGGTTTTTGCATATTGATTGATTTGGATTTCACCTGCATATACACCCGCTGAAACAACTGCAGTGTTATTTGAGATATATTCGTTAAGTTCTTTTTTAACGTCCTCGATAGTCATTGTTTGATTTGCCATATTAATCGTGAATAGAATTAGCTAATTTGTTATGTCCAGCATTTGCATCGATAATGCTGTTTTCCTCCTCTTCCACTGGAGTAGGATTCCCTTTGCCAGCTGTATGTGCATTGCCGGGCTTTGCTTGTAGTTCTGCAATTTTCGCCAATAAAGTTTCCTGATCGGCTGTTGGATTGTCTGTGGCTTCGATACCTGCAGCAGTTAATAACGCATTGAATCGGGTACTGGCTTCCGCAATCGTATTCGTTGCTTCTGTGACTGATGCAGTCAAGGTTTCTACTGTTGTTTGTCCTTCAGCAAGTGCGGTGTCAATTGTTTCCAATTGCGTTTCATTTAAGTACGTCCCCTTGTCTGTACTTTCTAAGGCTTCCACAGCTAAAGCAGCTGTAAGAGCGGTAAGTGTGATTTTCTTTGACATAGAATCTGATTGTTTGTCTTTATTTTTCGGATTGAGCATTGAATTAATTACTCCTTTTAAATTTCCTAGGTTATCAATTAATCCCATTTTTTGTGCAGTTGTTGGATTGTAAGTGGATCCAGTGAATACTTCTTCCTTGATGTTTGATCGTTGACTTCTTACA
This sequence comes from Flavobacterium sp., assembly GCA_030152225.1. GTDB lineage: Bacteria > Bacteroidota > Bacteroidia > Flavobacteriales > Flavobacteriaceae > Flavobacterium. The sequence continues at coordinate 2,467 of JASLHL010000190.1, forward strand.
TCTGCGATAAACTCTTCCGTAATCGGATCTAGTTCTTCTTTGATGTACAGCTCAGGATTGCCTTTTCGCAATTCATTAAATGACTTGTTCTTAGCTGTGGATTGAGTAGCATACTCTTCAATAACAGTCGCGCCCTTGGCTTTATAGTATCCTTCCAAATCGATGAAGTACACCATGGTCCCGATAGAGCCGATTTTGTCTGCTCTTTTGTTTGCCGTGATCTTATTGGTCGCTGAAGCGATGTAGTAAGCTGCACTACACAGATAACCATCGGTATAGGTTTCGATAGGGGTTTCAATAGATTGAATGATATCGTATAGTTCTGGTGTACCTGACACCTGTCCGCCTCCTGAATCGATATCCAATACAATCCCAACACAGTTTGGATCACGATCATAAGATTGTAATTGTCTTCCAATGGTTTGGGTTCCCGTAGGACCGCAAAACTGATTGTATTTGTAAATACCTCCTTTAATCGGAATGACAGCAACATACTGATCTTCCGCATTTGGTTCCGGGTTGTCTTTGGTTCCTGCAAGGATTGTAGTAGAAGTAAAAACCGAGGGATATTGTGCCTTACCTTCAACGAGATTGCCTTCAAGTACATTGCGCAATTGAGGTAAAAGCGTATTCTTCATTGAGGGATCAATGAACCACTTGGTACTTAATAAAGAGTAGATATTAGATATCATGCTGAATGTTATGATTTTACAACCACAAAGTTCTCACCCTAACATTCAGCAAAAAAGGACACTATATCGTGTAATAAACCGGGCGATTGCGTTGGACACCTTCGATGACAATCTCAATGCCTGATTTAGATTCGATAGAAGTTCCATCGTCAACTTGAAAAGAGAGCAGTAACGGTTCTTCCTTGGTACCAAATAATTTGGTAAAACCGTTGTAATATTTTACCAAAGCCACGCCTGGGGAGTTCGCATATTGATCCAAGAGCTGTTCCAAGGCCTCCGATCGCGTCAAAATGGTGTAAGAAAGGTCGATTTCATGCAAGTCATCCTTGGATTTACTGTTGTTTTTGAAAGAATTGGGTGCAATGGTGGCTTCCACTCCATGTTCTTCAGGAGTAAATCGAATTTGAGCAGCGGAACGATCACTTACTTGGATCGGCCAATTGGAGGTTTCCTCCAATAAGTAGAAATCGATGGTGAAGATTCCAGATAGTTGTTCAGTACAATTAAATCGCATATTTTTTTTTATGAATTAGTCCCTAAGTTGAGCCCTGTGTTTATAAGGGTTACGAGAGTTTTAAATTTTTTGTCCGTTCCTCTTTCTTTTTATAGCGCTTATAATCGCGATAAATACTGTCGTATTTCAAGTCATCTTCGGTAATTCCATGGTAATTTAAAAATACGCGAATCGCAGGAAGTTCTTGTCCATGTAAGGATTTCCAAATTTTCATAAAATCAAAGAGTTGTTCGCGAAACAACCGATCCAAATAGTTGGCGATGTCATTGGCCCGCATGGGGTTAATCACCACCCCTTTCGTATTTCGATAGTATTCGGACAAATTGATGATGTAAAAGTCATCACCTAATGCAGGCGAAATCGCCTTTGGATCAAACTCTTTTTCGAGGAGTTCAAGGAGGTGAATCCCTAGCGTGGTTTTTTTAGAGATGAAAAGGGATTCTCCATATTTTTTAGTGAGAAATTTCTTGACATAGGTTGGAACGGAAATAGTCATGTACATAGCAAAGAGATTGAAGGTGAATACGATGTAAAAATACTCATTTATGTTGTTTTTTACAACATAATGATTTACCTACTGTTTTACTCAAAATTTCAAAAGCAGCTAAAAAAAATGAAAAACGAAAAATAACCCTATCATTTTGCTGAAAAAAGTCCCACAATCCCACAGAATTGATTTACAGCAAGTTAAGCCGTGGGACGCAAGTGGGATTTGTGGGAAAACCTCTTTTTTTGTGGGATTTAAATTTTCAGTCCCACAAATCCCACACAAATCCCACAAAATTTTTAAAACATAACTTATTTATTATTAATACTTTATATATAATTAATAGAGTAATATAGTATTTGTGGGACTGTGGGATTTTTTCGCCCCTCTTTTTATACGAATGAGAATTTTTTCAAAATTCTTTTATTTGGGGGTGTGGGGGAACCAAATATAAGCAGGGGAGTGAGGTTGTTTATTTATACTTAGAGTAGTAGAAGGGGATAGTTATGGGTATAAAAAAACGAAGCTCGTAGGCTTCGTTTGTATTTTAAAATGGGAGTCCATCGTCATAGTAGTATTCTGTAGGATCCAGAAGGATACTAAAAGATAGTTTATTTGGGGTTTTTTTACCATGTTTTAATAGAACAAACTGTTTGTTTTTAAAGTCAAACTCAATAATTTCTCCTACTTGTTCTCTATTCTTCATTATATATCCTCCAACACGGATATGTTCGTCATCAATGATTATTTCTTTATCATCTATAATCCTAAAAATAATATTGCCAGAAACATTTCTTCTAAAGGAATCTTGTATTTGGATCTGCTTGTTTAAGTTTAATAGGTGATCTAAAATTAACTGTGTATCAGAAGATATCTCAGTTATTTCTGCAGGTTTAGCCGCTTTAATACCAAGTTGTTTAATAACTGAATTTTCGATAGAATCGCTATCATGATGAGCTAAAGTTTGTAGAATTGAATTTGCTACTTCATCAATTTTAATCTGTACATTGTCTATTCTCAAATTCTCATCATAGTCGATGGTTCTGATACCAGATACATCAAATACCCGTGGTGTTTTATTGTCTTTAATCAAAGTAATGCTTTTGTCAAAAGCTTGTCGCATACCGAGCTCATAGAAAACATTGGCATTTTTAGCACTCAAATCGCAGATCACATGATCAGATTCAATGATTTTACGAATGATATCCAAAACAATATTGTTGGTTTTGTATTCGTCATCTGCTCTAACTGGAGTTAATCCCGCTTTAATCACTGCAGGTTTAATCAAATGTTCGTAGACTCTTTTGAAGTGGCCTTTCTCATATCCCTCTTGATCGGAAATAGGCATCACAACAAAACAGATCTTTTCTTTATTCTCAGTAGCCTCTGATTCAGTAGCTTTTTCTTTCGTTGTATTTTTTGCACTCATAGTTTGATAACAGGTTAGCTCGGTTCTAGGCACCGAAAATAGTCGAAAAGTTAAATAAAAGCAACTTTGTTATGGATTGAAATAAAAAAATCCCTGCAAACATCTGCAGGGATTTTACAACACAACACGGAGAACTACTTACTATGATTGTTTCCAACAGCACGACCGTACATCCTTCCAATAGCTTCTTCCGATCCTGGAGAAGGTCTTCTACTTTGTCTTTCTTGTTTGCGATCTTTCCATTTCTCATAAAGAGATTGAGCAATGTTAATTACAAAAACGTAGTATATGATTAGCACTGGTATTCCAATGACTAAAATTAAAATGTTAATTAGTTCCATTTCTATAAACCACTTACAAATCCAAGTGGGAAGTTTTAAGTAGATCTTGATTAATATTAAAATCACTACGATTTATATTTTCAGCGTTTAAATAATTAGAGAGACTCTCTTCCCAATTATCTTTTGGTTTTCTTAAAAACCAATAACTATCACTAAATAGCAAATGTTTAACTTCTGCTTTTCTAAAACTTTCAGAATGTCCGTCACCAAATACTATTTGATATATCTCTTGAATTTGTTCTTCTGTCATATTTATAAACCACTTACTACAAGTGGAAAGTTTTAATTAATCACCACCAATTGCGATCATGCAATTGGTACCTATTTCAGCACCATCAAAACTGAATTCAACCCATTCATTGTCTTCATCATGATATCCTTTTGAAGAGACACCAAATCCATCAAAAGTGTTTGCAACAACATTTTCAACGTTATCTCTCAATGATTCTACAGTCATATCTTCAGGAACATATGCCTCAAATTTGACTACTACTAATATTCTTTTCATAAATACGCAGGTTTTAAGGTTAATATTACACAGTTTAAAAATTTAAAGACATAGGTTCCAGTGAAATCAGATCCTTTTAAAGTGAGTTTATCTTTCTCATCTGGAGCAGCACGTTTATTATAATCCTGTTGTATAACCGACAGCATATTATCCAATCCTGATGCAACAATAAGATGTCGATCTATTGTTTGTATATATCCAATCCATTCTAAAGGAACGTCCCAAAGTAAGTTACCAGGGGGTTGCCAATATTCTATGTAGTAATGGGTAGGTTGTTTCATAAAAAAGTGTTGTTTACTTAGTTGGTTCAAAAAGCTCGACTCCTCTTTCTTTTAAATAAGATACAAGTCTGTATGCTTCATTTGTACTTAGAGCATTGTTGCATTCTGATGGTACAAGATTTGTTTTCCAAAAGAATCTTGCGTGATTTGAAGAAGTCTTTAATTTGGATTGTATTTGTTCGATATTTTCTTTTTCAATAAAGATTTTTCGAGTTTTGTCTGAGTGTTTACAAAGGATTAGTAGGTAATTGAAGTTTATGATTTTATCATTTAAGAATATGTAAAATGTTTTCCAATCATATAGTCCTTTAGAAAAATATAATATTTCAGTTACTTCCAGTTCCTTGTTATATGGAAAAGTACTTGCAACAAGTTCTCTAATATCTAATTGTGTGAATTTTAATTTTTCCATGATTGTAATTAATTTTTTTTAGGTTGATCCAGTAAGGTGAAACCATAACTCTCAGCATTATACAAAAGTTTCACCTGCAGATATGCACTGATTTCTAACAATAGTATGGTTACATCTACTTTCTGCCACCATTTTACGCGGTGAAAATCCGTAACAGAATAAAGCATTTTCAACGGATTGAGATTAAACTTGACTTGTAGTTGTAGTTCCTCGATTTCATTTTCATCTGTTGTCCGGATG
>JASLHL010000192.1 GCA_030152225.1 Flavobacterium sp.
CATTTACTCAAAAGGTCAAAATGTAGCTGTTTCTGAACAATGGAAGAATTACACGGCGTCTTTTTTAGATGACACCTTTTTGATCGGTTATCTTACTGCAGAAGAGTATTTCGTCTTTTTGGGAAATTTACGCGGTTGGTCTACCGCTGAGGTAGAAGCGTTTGTCAAAGGGCATGAAGATTTCTTTCATGGAGAAGTGCTGGGACAAAAAAAGTACATCCGCGACTTCTCTAAGGGAAACCAAAAGAAAATCGGTATTATTGGCGCTTTTATTGGCAATCCCGAATTGGTTATTTTAGATGAACCTTTCGCAAACCTCGATCCTTCCACTCAGATTCGCTTGAAGGAATTGGTGAAACAAAAAAGAGCAACACGCGCCATGACTATTATTATTTCCAGCCACGATCTACAGCATACCTATGAGGTATCGGATCGCATTATTGCGTTGGAAAAAGGCCGATTGGTTCACGATGTGCAAACACAAGCAATTACGTACCAAGAATTAGAAAGTTTTTTTAGTGTAGCAGGATAGAAAATAAATAAAATTGAAAAATGGCGCTCAACTTTGGGTGCCATTTTTTTAAGCCGACCTCTGGTGTAATTTTATCAGTATCATTACTTTATAATAGAAGTTTCTTTCGTAATTTGCAGCTCTATATTGTCCTTCTTTAAGGAAAGTAGGAGTTACTTGCGCAAAGAATGCAAAAGCAAGAAGTATCGTCCAGTATAAATGAAAGAAAGTATACAGCTAAAGCAAGTTTTAATTTTTAACAAAATTTGCATAAAGTATTAAAAAGTGATGTATTTTTACTGTTTGGTGTATACTAAAAGAGAGAAAAAATAGTTGTTATATAAAGTTTAGCCTAAATATTGAAAACAAAGATTGTCATCCGGTTTGGTGGAATTATTCTGCTCATTATGTCTTTTATAGCGTGTTCTGTAAAGAAGGATAAGATGTTGAATAGGGGGTATCATGCTTTGACAACAAAGTACAATATTCTCTTTCACGGGAATGAATCCTACACAGAAGCGTTGGACGCTTTAAAAGGAGACTATTTCGATGACTATTGGGAGATCTTGCCGATTGAGCGAATTGAAATTGAAGTCGATCCTGAACGTGAGTTTGAAAAAGGCACTTCATTAGAGTCTAAGCAGAGTTCGGTTTTAGATAATTTATCTGTGACAGGTACTGATTTAGGCGCACCCGAAAGCGTAGACGGACAAGGGTTTACCCGAGCGGAAAACAAGGCGACCAAAGCCATTCAAAAACACTCCATGTACATCAAGGGAAGAGAGCGCAATAGTCAAATGGCCAATGCGTATCTTTTACTAGGGAAATCAAGATACTACGACGGAAGATTTGTTCCTGCCTTAGAGGCATTCAATTATATTTTATATAAATATCCTGATAGTGATTTAATTGGGGAAGCTAAAGTTTGGCGCGAAAAGACCAACTTGCGCTTGCGCTATGATGATTTGGCGATTAAAAATTTAAAAGAATTATTGCGTGAGCGAAAAGGGAGGTTGCCTAAACAGGTGGAATCTGATGCCTATGCAATGCTAGCGCAAGGGTATATTAACCTTGAACAATTAGACAGTGCAAGTACTGCGCTGCAATCTGCGGTCGTACTAGCAGGAAATCACGAAGAACGCGCGCGTTACCATTATATCTTAGGGCAACTTAATGGGCGTATCAATAAAAAAGAAGAGGCAAAAAACAATTTTGAGGCGATTCTTACGATGAATCGCAAAGCACCGCGAACCTATACTATACATGCGTATGCGGAACTATTTAACCTCGAAGGGGCAACAGAAATTGATTCAGTTGCCTTTCTAAAACAATATAGAAACTTGCTCAAAGACCGAGAAAACCGACCGTATTTGGACGTTTTAAATCGTCAAATTGGCCTTTTTTATCGCGATATTGGCCTGCAAGAACAAGCCTTAGACTATCTAAAAGTCGCAGCGAAAGAGGGTAAACAAGACAAACAACTAAAGGCAAAGAACTTTTTGAGTATTGCCGATATCTATTTCAATGATGCGGGATACGCTATTGCGGGGCAATATTACGATAGTGCCATCGCCTTGTTGCCACCAAAAGCAAAAGAAACCTTCCGTATTACCAAACGCAGAGAGTCTTTGCGCGAAGTGGTAGACCTTGAAATTTTAGCCCATAAAAACGATAGTATTCTTCATTTGGTGGCCTTATCACCAGAAGAACAGAATGCCTATTTCCAAACCTATGTTGATGATTTGCGTAAAGAAGATGCTAGAAAACTACAAGCCAATTTGGGGAAAGGTGTGAATGCTGGTGCTGATTTTTTCAATGTGCCTAATTTTGGAGATGCCATCGAAAAGTCATTTGGCGAAACTAATTTCGGTAGTATGGGAGGGAAAACTACCTTTTATTTCTACTCGAATCAAGCCTTAACACGTGGAAGACAGGATTTTAAACGCCGTTGGGGCAGTCGAACGCTGACCGATAATTGGAGATGGAGTTCGATGCAATCGAATGCGAATACTGCTAATTTGACCGAAGAAGAAGAGGAATTAGCCGCAAATAGCGGAGATAAAGGGAACAAAGGAGGATCTAATGACGATTTCGATGATCCGCGTTACCAATTGGATACGTATACCAGTAAAATACCTACGGATAGTACTCAAATAGCCAAGATGAAAGAAGATCGAGACCTCGCTTATTTTGAGCTAGGTGCTATTTACAGCGAACGTTTTGGCAAAATCCCGGAGGGAATTAGTCGTTTGGAGCAATTGTTGCTGTTTGATCCGAAGGAGCGATTGGTGCTTCCGACGATGTATAAATTGTATAAGTTGTATCAAGAAATTGATCCAGCCAAAGCAGCGCAAATGAAAGCGCGTATTATTGCAGAACACCCAACTTCTCGCTATGCTAAATTGATGCAGAACTTGAGTGTGTCTAATGACGGGGATTTATCACCAGAACAGATTTATGCTTCTATTTATCAGGTGTTTAAGGCGGAGAATTTTGAAGAGGCCAAAGCAATGATGAAGGATGCACTTGAAAATATTGATGATGGATATGTCAGCAAATTTGAACTGTTGAATGCAATGATTATTGCGCGTACAGAGGGGGTAAATCAATATAAAGAAGCGCTGAATTACTTGGCGTTAACCTATAGTACAACAGCAGAAGGAAAAGAAGCCGCACAGCTGTTGGAAAATGTAATTCCTACCTTAGAATCCAAAGGATTTGCCACAACAGATTCGAGCAATTGGAAAATTTTAGTTGCTGTGCCTGTCGACAAAGTAGCTGATTTTGCTTCCATGAAAGCCAATATGCAACGCATGGCTGGGGTAGAAGCAGGAACAGGATTGAAATTTACGGAAGACTATTATATTGCTTCCACTAAATTATATGTATTACACGGATTTAAATCCAAAGCAGAAGCAGAGCAAATGATTGGTCGTTTGGGCGATGACCCTTCTTTTATTCCAATGATGCAGGAGGATTATACCGTGGTACAGATTAAAAAGAATTTACAAGAATACCAGGCTCCAGGAAGCATAGAGCCTTAAAAAAGCGTTTTTACATGTTTGAAAAATCGAAAAAGAAAGGAACAGGATTGGATTTGTTGGGACAAACTAATCGAATTGTAGAAGGAACAGTCATCAAAGGGGATATAGAAGCCATTGCCGATATCCGTATTGATGGCGTAATTGAAGGGAATATTGTGGTGAAAGGACGACTTGTACTTGGTCCCATCGCAAAGATTAAAGGAAATATCACATGCGAAAACAGTGAGGTGGAAGGTGAAATTGAGGGGAATATTTTAGTAAACGATTTATTGACAGTAAAATCAGCAGCGCGAATAAAAGGCGATATACGCGTGGGACGATTAGCTGTTGAACCTGGAGCAAAGATCGACGTAAAATGCCAAATGGTTGGCAGTCCATCGACTTCCGACTAATGGACGACAAGAACTCACCACGAAAGTGGTTATCCTTGATTAATATCCCCTTTCAAATGGGGATTATTATTTATTTAGCAAACCGATTAGGAGTCTGGTTAGATGAGAAGTACAATTTAGAACAAGCAATTGCAAATAAAATTTGTACGTTATTGGGAGTAGGATTAGCTTTGTACCAAGTAATTAAACAAGTCAATCAGTTAAATAAATAAAAAAATGGATAAAGAAACGGTGCAAATGGGGGTAAAACTTTTAGTAGGCCTTATCATTGTATTTGCTTTGCATTATGCAGTGGTAGCCTTTACTAGTGCAGGAGATTCCTTAATCGCTTTGGGATACAGCTTAGAAAAGTTTTATGGATTTGAATTCATTTTTACACTTGCCACTTTTTTGGGGCTTTATGGAATCAAAAATAGCCTACCAAATAATTTGGGATTTGTGTTCCTTGGATTTATCACTTTGCGATTAATTGCAAGTTATTTATTCGCAAAAAAAGGATTGGATCACGAAATGATGGAGGAAGGATTTAAGTATAATTTTTTAGTGATTGTACTCGTTTTCCTTGGCGGGGATGCATTTGTAGCCTATTCTATTTTAAATAAGAATACTACATCAAACGAAACTAAGTAAAAAAAGTTTGATATAAAGGTATGATAATACAAGAATTATTGTACTTTTGCACAAAATTTTAGGAACCAAAATATTCAAGAAGTTAAGATATGGTGACTCTCAAGAAATCACTGAATTTATTAGCAGC
>JASLHL010000205.1 GCA_030152225.1 Flavobacterium sp.
TAAATCTCCACGCGTTTCTGTTCATAATCAGCGGAAGTATCAAAGATAAAATCCAATTTTCCATCCTCATCCAAATCTCCAACGAATAACAGTTGTACAAAAGTGTCATTGAAATGTGGAATATCGAGTAACAGTTGTTCCTCATTGCCATCAATACTCAAATACAACTTGTAATTTTCAAACTGTTTAAAAGTCTTTTCCACCTCTTCATCATCAGTATAGAGGTAAGCGCTGATTTCTTTACCTTCTGCTCTTAAAACGTACGTTTTGCCCTTAAAAACGTATTCCTGTGGTGTGTTGGCCCAAAGCGGAGTCTTACTTAGGGTTAAAGATTCTTTTTTTCCTTTACCTATCGCTGTCGTTTCACTCAAAAAGAACAACGGTTGCACTTCTTCTTTTGCAAAAACGCCAATGACGATAGATTCTGTACATTCATTCAGTTCTTCTTCTATAGCATAAGCCACTTTTCTCACTTGAAATTGCCCTTTGGTTTCAAACAATCCCATCCAAGAACGATCGATTTTACTCACTTCTTCTCCGTAAAACTCTTTGTCATAAAACATCGGCAATAACACATCGACTTGGAGATATGCTTCTTTGTCGATCACTTTTTTCTCCGTACTAACTGGCGATCCAGCGTCTTCTATACTTACCCGTTCTACAGCTGTATTTGGTGTTTCTGGTGGGGTAGGTGTCGTCGTATCTTTACACGAAATAAACGCCAACATCACGGCTAGTATACATCCTTTTTTCATCGTATTTTTTGGTTCTAAATAGTTTTTTGACAAAAAAAAGACTACCCCAAGATGAGATAGTCTTTATATCGAACGAATAATCGTTTTAGTCGTTTAATTTTAATACAGCCATAAAAGCTTCTTGTGGGATTTCCACGTTACCTACTTGACGCATGCGTTTTTTACCTGCTTTTTGTTTTTCCAATAATTTACGCTTACGCGAGATATCCCCTCCGTAACATTTTGCTGTTACGTCTTTACGCAAGGCTTTTACTGTTTCACGAGCGATTACTTTCACTCCAATAGCTGCCTGAATCGGAATATCGAATTGTTGACGTGGGATCAATTCTTTTAATTTCTCACACATTTTCTTTCCAATGTGATATGCGTTATCCGCGTGCATCAAAGCAGAAAGAGCATCCACCACGTTTGCATTCAACATCACGTCTACTTTAACTAAGTTCGAAGTACGCATTCCAATAGGCGAGTAATCAAACGAAGCATATCCTTTGGATACGGTTTTCAATCGATCGTAAAAATCGAATACAATCTCAGCCAATGGCATATCGAACATCAACTCTACACGGTCTTCAGTTAAATACGTTTGGTTGGTGATGATTCCGCGTTTTTCGATACACAAACTCATTACTGGGCCTACGAAGTCCGCTTTTGTAATGATGGTTGCTTTGATATACGGTTCTTCTACACGTTCTAATTTGGAAGGTTCTGGCAAATCAGAAGGATTGTTTACCACGATTGGCGTTTCCGGATCTTTCTTCGTATACGCTAAATACGATACGTTGGGAACTGTTGTAATCACCGTCATATTAAACTCTCTTTCTAAACGCTCTTGAATAATTTCCATGTGTAACATCCCTAAGAATCCACAGCGGAAACCAAATCCTAAAGCAGCCGAACTTTCAGCAGCAAACACTAAAGAAGCATCGTTCAATTGCAATTTCTCCATCGAGTTACGCAATTCTTCATAATCTTCAGTATCTACAGGATAAATACCCGCGAATACCATTGGTTTTACGTTTTCAAATCCTTCAATCATGTTTTGAGTAGGATTTTTCGCATCGGTCAAGGTATCCCCAACTTTTACTTCTTTTGCCTCTTTAATACCTGAAATCAAGTATCCAACATCTCCACTAGAGATCACTTGTTTAGGCACTTGATTTAACTTTAACGTACCAATCTCATCTGCAAAATACTCCTTGCCCGTCGCCATGAACTTAATTTTCTGCCCCTTAGTAATTTTTCCGTTAATTACACGGAAGATTACCTCAATCCCTCTAAAAGGATTGTATACAGAGTCGAAAACAAGCGCTTGTAAAGGCTCATCTACATTTCCTTTTGGCGCAGGAACTCTTTCAATGATCGCTGCTAATATCTCTTCTACTCCCAATCCTGTTTTACCAGAAGCAGGAATAATCTCTTCGTAATCACAACCCAATAGGTTGACAATGTCGTCGCTTACTTCTTCTGGATTCGCACTTGGCAAGTCAATCTTATTTAAAACAGGAATAATCGTTAAATCATTCTCTAAGGCTAAATACAAGTTTGAAATGGTTTGTGCTTGAATACTTTGAGCCGCATCTACAATTAATAACGCACCCTCACAAGCCGCAATAGATCTAGAAACTTCGTAAGAGAAATCTACGTGTCCGGGTGTGTCAATTAAGTTTAATATATATTTTTCGCCTTTGTATTCATACTCCATTTGGATCGCATGAGATTTAATTGTAATCCCTCGCTCACGCTCCAAATCCATACTATCCAAAAGCTGATTTTGTTGCTCACGCGCACTTACCGTTTGTGTAGCATCCAACAAACGATCTGCTAACGTACTCTTTCCATGGTCAATGTGAGCAATAATACAAAAGTTTCTAATGTTCTTCATCTTGGTTATATCCATTATTATAAGATCAGTAAAGTAAAAAGTCAGAAGAAATAGGACTTCTTATCCCCGTGATCTAAGTTGTAAGACTTTCGTTTTATTTTAATTACAAACAATACGCCTATATTTTGCAAATATACTTTAAAGTTTGAATTTTTGACGGAGATATTCACTTTTAATCGCGAGAAAGTAAACGTTTTTTTTTCATAGACAAGCAAAGAGAAGAACGCGCTTGCTCTTTTGAAAATAAAAATTGATCGTATACCTGTATAATATTCCAACATCCGTATTCGTTTCCTCGGAAGTTTTTCCGTACTTTAGTTTACAAAATTTACGCTAGTATGAAAAAGTTTGTCCCTCTCGTTGTTTTTGTCTTCAGCTCTTTGGTTAGTTGCAGTCAGAAGAGTGAAGTTATCCAAGATTATACCACACTTCCCTCGTTTTTAAAAGAAGTTTCAGGCATGTCTTATGACGCAAATTCACATTCCTTTTGGGTACTACAAGATAGTGGAAATAAAAGTGAATTATATCAAATTGACTCCTTGGGTCAGCTAATGCACACCCTAAAAATAAACAACCAAAAAAATAGAGATTGGGAAGAGTTAACCACTGATACAGATGGGAATTTATACATTGGCGATTTTGGAAACAACAAGAACAGTCGTCGAGATTTACAAATTATCAAGATCAACAAAAACAACTTAACGGCTACCTCAACCGAGGCAGACTACGTCATTACCTTTGAATATCCGGAGCAAAAAGAATTTCCACCCAAAGCAACCGAGATGCTCTATGATGCGGAAGCTTTTTTCTACTACGACGACCATTTTTACCTCTTCACTAAAAACAGAAGCAAGGCCTTTGATGGTACGTCTTTGGTTTATAAAATCCCCAATGAGGCTGGACATCACCAAGCCGAATACGTACAGACCTTTCGCGGCTGTAATGTCTACAAACACTGCGCTATTACTGGAGCAGCATTAAGCCCTGATCAAAAGACCTTTGTCTTATTGTCACACACCAAACTTTGGGTCATTGACAACTTCAATCCCAATGCTATTCTCGATGGAAAAATAGAAGTACACAAACTTTATCACGATACTCAAAAAGAAGCTGTCACTTTTGGCGATGACAGCACTTTATATATTGCTGATGAAGTCAAAAAGAAGTCGGGAGGCAAGATTTACAAGTTAGACTTGAATCAACTAAAACCCAAACCCTAATCCGAAGACGAATCGTCCACCATCTTTACTGTAAAAATATGAACAGTGTAGGGTCGCTTGTTCGATTGCATTGACCCATAATCCTGCTCCATATGCATTATGCCATTTGGATGATTGTTCCATTGGAGTCCAAACGCGTCCATAATCGAATCCGGCATATACCCCATAGGACATTGGAATGAATCCTGCGGTGAATTGTCCTGCGTTAAAACGCAAGTCTGTCGTTTGTACAAAAGAGGTTTTCCCTGTAAATCGCTCGGGTCTAAATCCCCTTAAATTGGTATTTCCTCCAATGGTAGCCCCATGATAGAAATCGTAGTTGGAATTTAATCGCGTTTGATAGGTAAAATTCGTTGCCAAAATCAAGCGTTCACTGCGCTCTAAATAGTGTGCAAAGCTCACTTTGGCATCGAGGAACGGAAAGTTTTGCTTGCTGTCTTCTAGATTCGTTCTCCATCCCACTGTGGTGTGAAAAGCAAATCCCTTTGTCGGGTTTGCCTGATTGTTATACTGTTGAAAATCATAGGTAGCCTGAAGGGTTCCGTATTGTTGAAAATCAAATACTTTCTGATCCACTACATCTGGACTACTCGTAATAAATCGATTGGATTTATCTTGCACTTTCATGGCTTTATACTCGGCATTTACTTCAAAAGAACCACCATTTTCGCCCTGATATTTATAGCCTGGTGCAACGGTATAGCTCTCGATTCTAACGCGTTTGTATTCATCCCCCATTTCGTCGTCAAAATACGCCGTCTCATTCCCTATGCCATAGTAATTCACTGCAAAATTAGGACTGGTTGCTCTTCCGCTTAATGTAAAGCCCCAATTATTCGTTGCATTGGGAAAATGCCCTTTATATTCTGCCTCTACTCCTTTGGTATTGAAAGAATAGAACCCTTTGATTACGTGTTTTGCACTATAGGGATCTTGTACAAACTTTCTGCGTGTTGAGGAATACAAGAAGCCCAATTTCACTCCATCTTCTGGGTTATAACCCACATTAGGCAAGAGCATATTAATGGTCAAAGGCAGTTTCTCGTAATTAAAATTATTTAGATCATAGCGATTGGTAAAATGGTGCTTCGCTTTTACTCCTTCTTCGGCTATTTCATTTTTCTTATCAGCATAATCGTATACAACCACATTTTTCGCTTGTTCTACTTGGAAGGTGTCTTTATTCTTCCCACCAATTAAACGCAATTTGATGGGCGCTTTTTTACTTCCCTCTACGATAAAAGTGTCTTCGTCATTCAATCCATACACCCAAATTTCTTTGGTTTCATTTGGGTAATACGTTTTCATCAACAGGGGTTCTGGTCCTGATTTTTTCTCTCTAAACTGCATCACATGAACCGAACCATCTTC
>JASLHL010000243.1 GCA_030152225.1 Flavobacterium sp.
AACGTCTGCTTGTTTAATGCGGATGCAAAAGTAGTACCTTTTTCTCCACTTCCAAACTTTATACAACCTTTTTTTCAAAGTATTTTTTGATTATTTCACAACTATCTAGTATAACGCGTTTTATCATAGAAAGTTTTTTTGGCGTTTGATGAGAATTGATGTTTGGCTTTCGGCTTTTGTTCGTTGGGCGGTTCTTGAAGGCGCGGTTTGCCCGTTGCGCGGTTTGCTCGTCGTGAGGTTCGCTCGGTTTAATTTCGTGATTCAATACTAAGGAAGATTCTTCCTTATATATAATAAAGGAGAAATTTACTTACTAATGACTATACTACACAAACAACAAATCGAAGCGCAGCGTAGATTCATCGAACACCAAAACAAAATATAAATTAGGTGAGATAAAAGCCGAAAGCCAAAAAACAAATCGAAACAAACGAACTACACAAAAAAAAGAGGGAAGCAACACCTCCCTCTTTTATACAAAAACAAAATAATAATTCTAAAATCCTAAAATTTTAAAATGATGTTGTGATACCAAATGTTAATCCAGCTGCTTCAGAAACAATACGACAAACTCCACCAACACATAATAATCCTCCTCGTTGTCTACCATAACTAGCTGAAATTCGGGTTGTGCCTTTTGTATAGCTTGCTCCTGCGTTATAATAATGAATACGCGCATCTTTATCGTCGTTTCCATAATTATATATATCACTTACAAAAAGCGCCCAATTAGAATTATAAGCAAATTCCAATGTACCTCCTACCCAGTTCTTCTTATCTTCTTTCGTCCATAAATGTTGTGCTTCCAAACGAACAGACTTATTTTCTAAAAACTGATACGTTGTCTCAAAAGAAGCAATATTTATTTTATAACTATCCAACCCTCGTTTATCTTCTAACGATTGTGGATTATAATATTGATTCAAGTACATAAAAATTGACGACCAATTTTTTGTCCATTTTTTTCGAACTTCCAATCCAAGATCAGAATATGCTTTTTCGCCAAATCCTAAGAACTCACCATTTGTTCCTGATCCATCTTTTTTCTTTGTGTTTTTCACACCAGCCCAATAAGATCCATTCACAACAACATTGGTTCCATACTCTCCTCCTAGGGTACTTCCTTTTTCAAATTCGTAATAAAAGTCAAATTGTCCTCCGATTTCACCCAGCTTACCAAACATATTCATATCAAAATTGGGTTGTGCCTGATATACATAAATATTTTGTAGCGAGTAATCGTACTGTTTGGTTAATCCAGGAATATAATTTAGAGTTCCTTTAAAATATTCATTTCCTTGAAACGTTCTTTCGGAATAAAAACTCATATTTTCCATTCTGCGTAGATTAACATCCAATGCCAATCCTTTTTGAGAATATCCTGTATTAATTAACAATGCATTTCCAGCCTGATTTACTTTATAATTAAATCGCTTCAATTCATATAGTACATCTTTATCTTTCAAAACATATTCAGCTCCGATATAGAAGCCTCCTTTTCCAAAATTCATTCTCGCACTATATCCATTTGTCATCTTATCTAGGTCTTTATTGTATGCGCGAGAGTTTTCAATTCTACCTAAATAGCTAAAGCCCGCAGACCAATCCCATGCATCATTCTCCATCAAACCAGACAAATCTACATTTACATCTCCTCCAACAATAAAAGAATTTGCTAAATCAAATCCCATTCCGATACGTTGCTTTCCTCCTAATACAGTAAAGTCAATATGATCTAGCAAAGAATATTTAACATTCAAACCCAAAATAGCGTTGTTAACTCCTAATTGTCTGTCTTCCCATGAACGGAATAATAGTCCACTTCCAAATTGATCGTAAAAATGTCCAGCTGTCACATCTAATCCCAATTCTCTATTATTATATCGAGCATAAAGAGTTCCTATATCAAACCCCTTGTATTCGGGAGAATAATTCAATAAAGCTTTCGGTTCATATCCTTCCACTTGAGCTCCAAAGCTCCAATTCTTCCAATCGTAATCAACTTTTAAATACGAGTTTGTTCTAAAACGATCATCTGCCTCTTTAGAATCAATCTTAATCTTCTTATCATCTACATACCATTGTGAGTTATTTTCGAACCCAACGCGTATCTGAGCTTTTGCTCCTACAAATAAAAGCAATCCACAAACTGTAAAAAATATCTTCTTCATTGACCTACTTAATTAACGCTTTTACTTGTTTAATGAGTTCTTTTTCGGCTCCTGGCGTGTAACTTGTATGTTTGTACACAATCTTTCCTTTATAAACAACAGCAGTAAAAGGTACATTCACCACATTCATTGCTCGTTTTAAATCGTGATTCGTATCCAGTAATACCGTATAATCCCATCCTTTCCCATTAACCAAAGGTTTAACACGTTTTACAGATTTGGCATCGTCAATTGAAACGGCAATTAATTTCACGCCTGTTTCCTTTTGCCAATCGTCATAGACATCATTAATCGC
Source organism: Flavobacterium sp. (assembly GCA_030152225.1). Taxonomy (GTDB): domain Bacteria; phylum Bacteroidota; class Bacteroidia; order Flavobacteriales; family Flavobacteriaceae; genus Flavobacterium. The sequence continues at coordinate 2,467 of JASLHL010000243.1, forward strand.
GGCTAATTCTTTCAAACAAGGCCCACACCACGTTGCCCAAAAACTAACAATAATCGGTTTTTCTTCATTTGCAAAAGAAGCAAAATCTACTTTTTTGCCATCTAAATCAGTAAGCGTAACTGTGGGTAAATCTTTTTGTTGTGCAGTAACTGTAGAAAATACAAACAACAGGATAAATGCATAAAACACTTTCATAATATTCAGTTTTAGTTGTAAAGCTCAAAAATAGAAAAAAAAAAGTATATTTAACTTTTTGTTAACCGAAATTTATACATATTTTTACGAAAACAACTTTAACAAATTATTTTATGAAAACAACAAAAAATTATTTCCTATTTCTAATACTTACATTAGGGATAGGCTTATTTAGTGCTTCATGTTCATCAAGTGACAATAGTTCAAATGATGATAATGATCCGCCGCCACCAGGGCAAAAAGAATTTATTATCTCTCCAAGTCAAACGACAATCAAAGTAAATGAAACAGTTAGCTTTATAGCTAAGTATGAAGGAAATGTAATTAAAGACATTCAGTACCTTGTTAATGGAACAGGAATAGAGGCTGATAATTTCACTTTTACTGAAACTGGAGATTTTAAAGTACAGGCCAAAAAGTCAACGGGAGAGATGAGTAATACAGTGACTATTTCAGTATTTAAAGATGATGATGAAATAAATAACGCTACAAAATTCCAACACCGTGTACTTGTTGAAGATTTTACAGGAGCTTGGTGTCAATGGTGTCCACTTGTTGCTTATGACATTGAACAATTAGAAAAAACGGATGGCGAAAAATTCCAAGCCATCGCAATACACAATGAAGATCCTTTTGATTTTTTCAAACGCGACAGACAAGCATTTGAAAGAGAAGTTGGTGTAGATGGTTATCCATTTGCAACGATAAACAGAAATCTGAATTTCAGAGAAGATCCTAGTAAAGTAGTTGACCTACACAAAGAATTTTCTACAATTGGAATTAAAATTGATTCTGAAGTATTTGATAATGATGGAATTATAAAAATCGGTATTAAATTTGGAGAAGACTATACAGGAGGACTAAAATATGCTGTCTTTTTGTTAGAAGATCACTTACTATACAAACAATCGAATTCAACAGAATATTACAGAGACCTTCCTAGACAAGGGAACTATTCTTTAGACTTCGAACACAACAATACATTAGTTGGTATGGCTAATGGATTCAAAGGAAGTGATATTGCTTCATCTGTATCGGTTAAAGGTGGAGAGTTTTTAAAGACAGATATTTACTTTACACACAAAGCAGCCAATCTAGATAATACAAAAGTCGTAGTAATAGTTACAAATATGAACGGCGAGGTACTTAACGTAGCTGTCGCAAAATCAAATACGAAACAAGACTACCAAGTAGTGCGTTAATAAAAGAGAGTCACAATACGATTGTGCTTACAGAAAAAGGGGGTATCCTAAAAAGACATCCTCTTTTTTTATAGTCATTAAAAACAATAAAGCCTGACAATTTCTTGTCAGGCTTTTTTTGCTCCCCCTCTTGGGCTCGAACCAAGGACCCTCTGATTAACAGTCAGATGCTCTAACCAACTGAGCTAAGGAGGAAGGTATCTTACCTTAAATGCAGTGCAAATATAACATCATTTTTTATTTCTGCAAATACATTCGCTTTATTTTTTATTTACTGAATATTGCTTTATAAATATCGTTTCCATTGGCAAACAACAACAACCCTATAAGTATAAAGAAACCAACCATTTGCGCATTCTCCAAAAACTTATCACTTGGTTTTCTACCCGAAATCATTTCATACAACAAAAACATCACATGACCTCCATCTAGGGCAGGAATTGGCAATAAGTTCATTACACCTAACATAATTGACAATAAAGCTGTAATATTCCAGAAATATTCCCAACTCCAAACCGAAGGAAAGATATCATAGATTGCTTTAAACCCACCTACTCCTTTATAGGCTCCAGTTTCAGGTTTAATAATTTTCTTTAATTGCTGGAAGTAGCCCGCTACTTTTTCCGTTCCTTTACTTAAACCAACAGAAACAGATTCGCCCAGTGTATATTTTACTTGACTAATATTATACAATCCCATTTGTTTAATGGTATCGATTGAAAGTCCTCCTGCTGGTGCTATTCCCGCAACGCCATCTGCATTGATCTGCAATTCAACTGTTACGTCTTTTCCATCACGCTCGACAACAACAGGAACGGTTTGTCCTTTTAATCCAACGATCGCTGGCTGTACCTGGTCCATAAAAGGTGTTGGAATGCCATTGATACTCTTAATAACATCTTTTGCTTGAAATACTTCTGCTGCATTAGATCCTTGAATATCCTCTACAAACCCCATAATAACAAAGGGAATACGCAATGAAATCCACCCTTCTTTTTTTGCACCATCACTCAGCTGCCCTAGTAAATTCACAGGTAAATCAATATTTTCTCTTACGCCATTGCGTTCAATTTCAATCTGATGCCCCATCATTACTTCATAGCCTACGTCGTTAAAACGCTCGATTTCCTTTCCATCTACAGCAACAATTTTATCCCCAGTTTTCAATCCTGCTTCTTGTAAAATTGGAGATTGTACCCAAACCCCGTGATCCATATCCTTATTTGAAATATACAAATCACCATAGGCGTAGGTCATTCCAATATAGATAACAAAAGCTAAGATGAAGTTTACAGTCACCCCTCCTAACATAATGATCAAACGCTGCCATGCCGGTTTGGAACGAAATTCCCATGGCTGTGGTTCACTTTTCAATTGCTCCGTATCCATACTTTCATCAACCATTCCTGAAATCTTCACATATCCTCCTAAAGGCAACCAACCGATTCCATAGACCGTATCTCCAATTTTCTTTTTAAACAAAGAAAACTTCACATCAAAGAAGAGATAAAATTTCTCCACACGCGTTTTAAATAGCTTAGCTGGGATAAAATGTCCTAACTCGTGTAGAATAATCAAGAAGGATAAACTCAATAAGAATTGAGAAAGTTTAATCAATATTTCCATTGTACTAATTTCGTTTCAAATCTGAATAATAGGCAAAAATAAAATATTAGTTGAACTATCAACTATATTTTAGCAAACTATTATTGATAAAGATTCTTTCCTTTCGAGATTCCTTACATGCGAATACATTTGAGGAACCCTATTCTTTTTTTTATCAGTAAACAAACGAAAATTTATCGATGATAAAAATTGACATTCCTCCAAAAAGTCAAAAAACACACGTTTGAAGCAATTCTTTTCTTTTTATTCGCGAGTAATTGGATGAAAAACAACAAAAAGACAAATAATAAAAAAGTATTTTCTAACTTTGTTATCTTAAACTATTATTTATACTATGTTACAGATAGCTTTTATTAGAGAGAATCAAGAACAAGTGATTAAAGGCTTGGCCAAAAGAAATCTTGATGTTACGGAGGTGCTAAACGAAGTGCTTGCTTTAGATGAGAAAAGAAGAGCAACACAAGTTGAATTAGACAATGTCTTGGCGGAATCCAACAAGCTATCCAAAAGCATTGGCGAGTTAATGAAGAGTGGAGAAAAAGCGAAAGCAGAACTCATCAAAGAAAAAACATCCAATTTACGCGAGCAAAGCAAAGAATTAACAGAACTGTTAAATCAAGTTTCTGCGGCGCTTACAGAAAAGTTATATACGATTCCCAATGTACCAACGGATCTTGTACCTGCAGGAAAAGATGCAGAGGACAATATTACGGTTCATCAACAAGGTGAAATTCCAACCTTACATGAAGGAGCATTACCTCACTGGGAATTAGCGAAGAAATACGATTTAATTGACTTTGAATTAGGAAATAAAATCACAGGGGCTGGTTTTCCAGTATATAAAGGGAAAGGGGCTCGCTTACAACGTGCGTTGATTTCGTACTTTTTAGATAAAAATACGGCAGCAGGATATAAGGAGTACCAAGTACCTCATGTGATTAATGAAGCTTCTGGATTTGGAACAGGACAGTTACCTGATAAAGAAGGACAGATGTATCACATTGGCGTGGATGATTTGTACTTAATTCCAACGGCAGAAGTACCAATAACCAATATGTTTAGAGATGTGATCCTACAAGAGAGTGACTTCCCCGTTCTATGTACAGGGTATACACCATGTTTCCGTAGAGAAGCAGGCTCTTACGGGGCACACGTAAGAGGATTAAACCGCTTACACCAATTTGACAAAGTGGAAATTGTTCGCATTGAACATCCAGACAACTCATACAAAGCCCTTGATGGGATGGTAGAGCACGTACAAGAATTGTTACACGAATTACAATTACCCTACAGAATCTTGAGATTATGTGGTGGAGATATGGGATTCACTTCTGCTTTGACCTATGATTTCGAAGTATTTTCAACCGCTCAAGACCGTTGGTTAGAAATCAGTTCTGTTTCTAACTTCGAAACATTCCAAGCAAATCGCTTGAAATTGCGCTTTAAAGATAAAACAGGAAAAAGTCAACTAGCACATACCTTAAATGGTAGTTCATTAGCTTTACCTCGTGTATTAGCTGGAATCTTAGAAAACTATCAAACACCGGAAGGAATTGTGATACCTGAGGTCTTACGACCGTACACAGGATTTGATATTATTGATTAATTTTACACCACACGTATAAGTAGATGAAAAGCACCAAATCCGATAAAGACATTTGGTGCTTTTTTTATCTTTGCATAACCCAAATATCCACCTGATGATTATTTACAATATAACGATAAATATCCATGAAAGCGTACACGACACATGGATGGCTTGGATCAACGAATTTTATATTCCAGGCATGCTAAACACGAATAAATTCAATAAGGCCCGTATGGTAAAAGTACTCGTAGACGAAGGTATGGGTGGTATTACCTATTCTATTCAATTTGAATCACCTAATGCGGAGGTATTGAATCAATTTTATCGCGAAGATGCTGATTTATTTGAGCGAGAATCACGCAAAAAATTTGGCGAATTAATGCTTACTTTCAAAACAGAACTAGCGCTTATTAGCGAACACTAAACCGATACGGCATGGATAAAGTTAGAGCAAAAAAACACTTGGGTCAACACTTCTTAACGGATGAAAGTGTTGCAAAGCGAATCGCTGATACGCTTACCTTAGAAGGGTACAAAAAAGTATTGGAGATTGGTCCTGGAATGGGTGTATTGACGAAGTACATCTTAGACAAACCCACCGAAACCTTTGTTGTAGAGATTGACACAGAATCTGTCGATTATTTACACCAACATTATTCCAAGTTACACGATCATATTTTTGCACAAGATTTTTTAAAATTCAATATTGTACAGGCCTTTAATCAAGAACCTTTTGCCGTTATCGGAAACTTTCCGTATAATATATCCACGCAAATTGTTTTTCGCGTTTTGGAGCTTCGCGACTTTGTCCCTGAATTTTCGGGTATGTTTCAAAAAGAAGTAGCCGAACGCATTTGCGAGACTAAAGGAAGTAAAACCTATGGGATTCTCTCTGTATTAACGCAAGCTTTTTACGACACCGAATACCTATTTACCGTATCAGAACACGTATTCAATCCACCTCCTAAAGTTAAATCTGGGGTGATGCGCATGCGCAGAAAAGAAAATTACAGCTTGCCTTGCAACGAAAAGTTATTTTTTACTGTGGTAAAGACGGCCTTTAATCAGCGTCGAAAAACACTGAGAAATAGCCTAAAAAGTTTCAATTTACCCGATGAAATCCGAGAAGAAGCGATTTTCAACATGCGTCCAGAACAATTAGGAGTGGCAGAATTTATTGATCTTACAAAAAAAATAGAACTACATGGAATTCAAAATCAGTGATGAAACGATCCAACAAATCGAAGAACTTATTGCTACAGGACAAGAGGCCGAATTATTAGCGTTTCTTAAGGATATTCACGCCGTGGATATTGCTGAGATCATGAATGAGCTTCACACTGAGGAAGCCATTTATATCTTCGATATATTGGATAGTGAAGTCACTGCAGAAATATTACTTGATTTAGATGAAGATTTACGAGAAAAGATTTTAAAGAGTCTTTCTCCTAAAGAGATTGCGGAAGAGTTAGATGAACTCGATACGGATGATGCAGCAGATATTATTGCTGAATTATCGGAAAAGCGAAAAGAAGAAGTACTCTTGGAGCTTGAAGACTTAGAGCACGCCAAAGACATTGTGGAGCTTTTGCGCTATGATGAGGATACAGCAGGAGGATTAATGGCGAAAGAGTTTGTATCGGTCAATGAAAATTGGTCGATTCTTACCTGCGTTAAGGAAATGCGCAAACAAGCAGAACATGTTTCGCGTGTACATTCCATCTATGTTGTTGATGATGAGGGACGATTAAAAGGGCGATTATCACTGAAAGACTTACTCACTTCTTCTACCACTACACACATTAGTGATGTTTACATCCCAAAAGTAGATTACGTAAAAGTAGATACTGAAGATACCGAAGTTGCGCGTATCATGCAAAAATAATACTTAGA
>JASLHL010000245.1 GCA_030152225.1 Flavobacterium sp.
AAAAAATTCAACCCTATCATGAAAAAAGTAACAATTCATAAAGAAATTAAATAATTAAGTCATGGCAAAGAAAACCGTAGCTACTTTAAGAACATCTTCTAAGAAGTTGACTAAAGCAATTAAAATGGTTAGATCTCCAAAAACAGGTGCTTACACATTTGTTGAGTCTGTTATGGCTCCTGATTTTGTAGATGAATTCTTGAGTAAAAAGTAATTTACCATTAGATATCTTGAAAAAAAGCTGCCTTATTAGGTAGCTTTTTTCATTTGTATACCTTTCAAGTTATAGCCAACTGCTATAAAATGATATACTTTTATTCTTTATATTTGTACAAACTAATAGGAACGTTATGAGTTTTTTTAAAAGAATTTTTTCTTCAGAAAAAAAGGAAACTTTAGATAAGGGATTAGAAAAATCTAAAACGTCTTTTTTCTCTAAATTAACCAAAGCAGTAGCTGGTAAATCCAAAGTTGATGACGATGTTTTAGATAACCTAGAAGAAGTGTTAGTATCCTCTGATGTAGGAGTGAATACGACGCTGAAAATTATCGATCGCATTGAAGCAAGAGTTACTCGTGATAAATACGTTGGAACAGAAGAGTTGAATCAAATTTTGAGAGAGGAAATTGCCAGTTTGTTGTCCGAAACAGACTTAGGTGAATCGACTGAATTCGAAATTCCAAAAGATAAAAAACCCTATGTTATTATGGTCGTAGGGGTGAATGGCGCTGGTAAAACAACAACAATTGGAAAATTGGCCTACCAGTTTAAAAAAGCAGGATTAAACGTAGTATTAGGAGCTGCTGATACCTTTAGAGCTGCTGCGATAGATCAATTGCAAGTATGGGCGGATCGAGTAGATGTGCCAATTGTACGTCAGCAAATGGGAAGTGATCCCGCTTCTGTGGCTTTTGATACGTTGCAATCAGCCGTAACGCAAAATGCAGATGTTGTGATTATCGATACAGCTGGTCGTTTACACAATAAAGTGAACCTGATGAATGAGCTTTCCAAAGTGAAACGCGTCATGCAAAAAGTAATTCCTGATGCACCACACGATGTAATGTTAGTTCTCGATGGGTCAACTGGACAAAATGCATTTGAACAAGCTAGACAATTTACTGCAGCAACAGAAGTGACTTCTTTAGCTGTGACGAAGTTAGACGGAACAGCAAAAGGAGGCGTAGTGATTGGTATTTCGGATGAGTTTAGAATTCCTGTTCGCTATATTGGCGTAGGAGAAGGAATCGAAGATCTACAAGTATTCAACAAGTACGAATTTGTCGATTCGTTTTTTAAATAAACTAGAGGATGCGCAGTATTAAAATTATGTTTAGTCTGCTCTTGGTTGTACTCTTACAGGCTTGTCAATCGAAAGCCGATGTGACCGACATCCAAGCGCATATCAACGGGTATTGGGAAATTGAAAAAGCACAATTACCCGATGGAACCGAAAAAGATTATTCCATTAACGTAACCATTGATTACTTCGAATTAAAAGAAGATCAAACCGGGGTGCGCTATAAAGTAGTACCACAGTTTAACGGGGAGTTTTTGACCAATGATAGACCCGAAGCTTTTGTTATCAAAGAAAAAGAAGGGGCAATTTGGCTGGAGTACAAAACCGAATTTTCTACCTGGGAAGAACAAGTATTGTCAATCAGTGAAGATAAAATGGTGATGGAAAATGAAACTAAAATTAAATACTATTACAAACGAGCACAGCCGATACAAATCAAAGAATAAAAGTGAGTAAATACAATCCTTATCAACGCAATAAAGTAAGTCCTCGTGTAAGAGAAGGCAAGGGGATAGCTGATTTAATGCAGCTTTTTAGAACAGAAAACAATTTAGACAATGGGTTGAATGAGTTTGATGTCTATGAGGCTTGGAAAGTTGTATTGGGACCAGGTATCGCTTCTTATACGCAGGATATCGCTTTTAAAAAGAACACGCTCTATGTGAAGTTATCTTCTTCTATTGTTCGAGATGAACTAGGTTATGGCAAGGACAAAATTGTCAAGATGCTCAATGAAGAATTAAAAAGAGACTTGATTGTTGCCCTTGTATTGAGGTAATTAAGTAAAGAAAATAGCAAAGCGATAAGCACGAAAAGACTTATCGCTTTTTTTATTTCACAATAAAAGACTTTCTTGTCCTTTATTGAAAAAAATGATGTATCTTTGTGAAGTAAAGTTGAAGTTATGTTTTCTAAAGCTTGTGAATATGCTATTCGTTTTGTTGTTTGATTTTGGACAGGTCCTAAAAGGAAAAAGGAGAGCGTTTAAAGCAATAATATAAGTGATAGCTATATAGGAGCCAGTTGTTATAATAAGTGGCTTAACGTGCAAGCATGACCTGATGGAAAGGTAAAGGAGTGGGAAAGCAATTCCCTTTTTTTACAGTGAAATAAAGGATAAAAAAGTCTTTTAATAACAGTCAAATTAAACTAAAAAACAAGCATGAGAAATAGAACAATAGGCTCTTTTGTAGCAGAAGATTTTAGAACAGCAGCTGTATTCAATAAATACGGAATTGATTTTTGCTGTAAAGGTGGACGTACACTCGATGAGGTATGTGAAAAAAAGACGGTAAACCCAGAGGAATTACTTGGTGAATTAGAACGCGTATTAAGTCAACAAGCTGAAAATAATATCGACTTTAGACATTGGCCATTGGATTTATTGGCTGATTACATTGAAAAAACACACCATCGCTATGTGGAAGAAAAAATTCCGGTATTGCTACAGTTTTTAAACAAACTAAGTAAAGTACATGGAGAAAGACACCCAGAGCTCTTTGAAATCAATGAGCTGTTTACGGGATGTGCACAAGAACTCAGTCAGCACTTGAAAAAAGAAGAACTGGTGTTATTCCCTTTTGTGCGAAAAATGGTATCAGCGACAATCACGGGACAAGCAATTGAAGCACCTCATTTTGGAACGGTTGAAAATCCAGTGGCTATGATGATGCACGAGCATGATAATGAAGGGGAGCGATTCCGAAAAATAGCGGCTTTATCCAATAATTACACCCCACCTGCAGATGCGTGTAATACGTATAAAGTGACGTTTGCGATGCTCAAAGAATTTGAAGAAGATTTACATAAACACATTCATTTAGAGAATAATATATTATTTCCAAGTGCTGTAGTACTAGAACAAAAAATGAATTAATTTTTTTATAGAGAACAAGAGCTGTCGATTGACGGCTCTTGTGTACAAGCAAAGAATGGATGGAGTCAAAAATGCTATTCGTATTATTTTGTTTAAACAGCCACTTTCTACCGTCTATTTTCTTTATACGTCGAGGGAAAAAAAAAGACAGAAAAAGAGGGGAATGGAGGAGTAGAATCAAGGTTTTATATTCATCTAATAAAAACTAAAGTTATGAATGAGTTACATCTTTTATTGATTCTCCATTTGGTTGGGGCTGCGATTTGGGTAGGTGGACATATATTGTTGTGTACTGTTATATTGCCTCAAGTGTGGAAGGAGAAATCGGTAGAAAAGCTGTTTAATTTTGAACGTCGATATGAGTGGATTGGCATGCCTGCTTTGCTGATGATGCTACTTACAGGAGTGCGAATGGCCTACTTGTACAATGTGAAAATAGTTCATTGGTTTGCCTTTAAAACGCCAATCGAGCGCGTTATTTCACTTAAATTAAGCTTGTTATTTGCAATTGTTATCTTGGCATTAAGCGCGCAGTTTTTTGTACTGCCGCGTTTAAAAACGGATATTAAAAAGCTGCCGTTAATGACTTTTCACATGGTAACAGTAACACTCATTAGTGTAACCCTGTTGATTTTGGGAAGTTTTGTGCGATATGGAGGACTATAAGATGGTTTTTTGTCGTTGCTTTTTTGATGTCCCTTGTGTGAAAGACTAGCTACTTTTGTACAAGGGTTATTGTATTATATAGCCTACTTTGAATGAACGTGATCCTTATTTACTGTGTTTAGAGAACAAAAAAAGAGCGAGTAAATAAAGTAGGAAGACAAGGTATCTTGTAGTTTTCGAGAAATAAGTAATGGGGTAAGAGAATACGTACTCTATTTTGATAAAATGGTCTAGGTATTAGTGGGATTAGATAGTGAAATTTTGATCGATTTGTTTCAAGATAATTTCTGCGAGTAATTTTTTTGCTCGCATGATTTTAATTTTGACGTTGTTTAACGGTTCATTGAGGGTGGCTGCAATTTCATTGTACGACAGTTCTTGAAAGAATCGCAATTCAATAACTTCTTGATAATGTGGTTTTAGGAGGCGAATATAATTCTTGAAGATTTCTAAATTTTGCTCTCGGATTAATTCATCTTCAATAGTAGCAGAATCGTCTATAATATTGTTGTACTGTTGATTTTCATCAGTGATATCGACAAAATGTACGTTTTTTCTTTTTCGAATTAAGTCGATATGGGTGTTTCTTGCAATGGTGAGTAACCACGTATTAAAAGCGAATTTATCGTCATAGGTTTCAATACTGCTAAAAGCTTTTGAGAAGGTTTCGATAGTAATATCTTCTGCATCCGTTTCATTGCCTGATTGTTTTAGAATGAAATGATATACTTCTGACCAGTATTGATTTAACAGCGAAGTAAACGCAGATTGATCGCCTTGTTTTGCCGCTTCTATATTTTGATTTGTTGAGCTTGTTTTCAAATTTTCTTACGTGTGATAAAGTGTTTAAACGCAAAATAATGGCCAAATAGTATATGGATAACTTCAAAAAAGGGAAATACCCAAACCAAATCTTTTTCATTGAAATTCTTCAGCAATTTTGCAAAGTAAAAGGTACTGATTAAATGTCGAATTACAAAGATAGCTAGTACGATTTCCCATTGATATAAATGCAGTAAAAGAAACACAAGTAGAGCGTAGAATACTAAGATACTAAAATGATAGAAGCGCACTTTGAATTGATTGAAAATGCTAGTTCGCTTTAAAAGTAAGTCGTATTTTTTCTGAATTTTAAAAGCGTTATTCCACGAACTTTTCTCGTCTAAGCGATTCATACTCTCAGGCGCTATGGTAATGGCCGTATTGGCTTTGGTGGCGATTTGTCTGATGAATTCTTGTTCTTCTCCTTGTGGAATTTTCATTTCTTTAATGAATCCATTTACTTTGTAGAACAGACTTTTCTTATACGCTTGGTTATAGCTATTGCCATAGAGGGGTTTTCCCATTTCAATCCACACAAAATTGTGTAGGGATTTCAAGAAGTACTGGAACCTTGCGTATTTATTACTCCAACTTTTTTTCTTTTTTTCTAGAGACGTATGGGCAATTACCACTTGTTTTTTGGTGGTAAAAAGCGAGGACATACTCGCAATCCAATGTGGTGAATTAGGACGTACGCTAGGTTCTGTGAAAAGTAAGTTGTCAAAAGAAGTTATCTTAATTCCCAGTGTTAAAGCGTATTTTTTGTTGCCCCAAAAGGCTTCGTTATTTTCTACGTTGACTAGTTTCGCAAAGCGATGTTGAGCAACAAATTGTTCTAAGATTTCTAAGCTTTCATCTTCTGATGCATTGTTGACTAAAACAAGTTCAAAAGCAGCATAGTCTTGTGCAAGTAAGTCCTCGAGAAATTGCGGAAGCTCAGCTTCATTATCTTTAACATAGACCACAACAGAAACGGGAAGGTCTTGCTGTGTAGGCCTACTTTTTAAGGCTCCATTAAAAGCGATATTGCTGTATAGTACAACATGGTATAACGCGTGAAATAAAAGAATACCGATCAGTATGTAAAATAAGATGGTGAGCATAGAATATATACAGTTTTAACGAGGAGCAAAGGTATCAATAATCGATTTTTTGTGCAATACATCTAAAAGATATTCACTTCTGCTTCTAAGTGAATATTAAAAATGTTAAAAACCTCATTCTGAATGGTTTCGGATAGTTTTTTTAGTTCAATACCTTGGGCTTTGCCATAGTTAACAAGTACAAGGGCTTGCTTGTCGTGTACACCAGCGTCGCCAATTCGATAACCTTTGTATCCGATGGTCTCAATTAACCAGCCAGCGGGAATTTTGGTATAGGCGTCATTTACGGGATAAAAGGGTAGCGTTGGGTATTTAGCTTGTAAGCGTTCAAATAATTCGTTGCTAACAACAGGATTTTTAAAAAAGCTGCCACTATTGCCAAGTTCGGTAGGATTGGGCAATTTACTGCTGCGTATAGCAATAACTGCATGACTGATGTCTTGAATGGTCGGTGTTGTTACACCCATTGTTTCCAATTCCTTAGTAATAGCTCCATAATTGGTGTGTAAAACGTGGTTCCTTTTGGTAAGCTTGTACGTAGCTGAAAGGATGATGTATTGGTCTTTTGCCTCTTTTTTGAAGATGCTTTCTCTGTAGTCAAATTGACAAGCAGCATTGGTGAATTCTTCTATTTCTAGAGTTTTTATATTCAGTGCTTTACAATGCACCATCGTGTCTTTAATTTCAACGCCATAAGCGCCAATGTTCTGAATAGGTGTTGTCCCCACATGACCTGGAATTAGCGATAAATTTTCCAAGCCACCAAAATCTCGAGCTAAAGTCCATTGAACAAAATCATGCCATATCTCACTTGCACTAGCCTCTACAACAACATAGTCATCATTTTCCGCTACAATTTCAATCCCCTTAAGATTGAGTTTAATTACTAGGTTTTCAATGTCTTGCGTCAATAGCATATTACTCCCACCACTTAAAATAAAGTACGCTTGATCAGGCGTTGTTTGAATCAGTTGGATGAGTTCCTCCATGGAATTAGCTTGTGCAAAGCGTTTTGCCTGTACGTCAATACCAAAAGTATTATAGGGTTTTAGCGAAATATTTTCTTGAATCATAGCGTATTGTAATTGTAATCCGTTTGTTTTATTCTACTGTAAAGATTTTAAAGTCTTGGTTGATCGAATTTAAAAGGGATTCCGTTCGATCCAAGTGTGTATCGGTAATGAACATTTGTCCAAAAGTATCCAAATTCACTAGTTCTAAAATTTGACGAACGCGAAGTTCATCTAATTTGTCAAAAATGTCGTCAAACAACAAAATAGGCGCAATGCCATGTTGTTTCTTCAAAAACTCAAATTGGGCTAGCTTTAGTGCAATTAAAAATGATTTTTGTTGGCCTTGTGAGCCGAATTTTTTAATTGGACTTCCCTTGAGTAAAAAAACAAGATCATCTTTGTGAATGCCGACTGAAGTATACTGTAAGGCGCGATCTTTTTGAATATTTTGATCAAATAGCTCTCGCATACTATGATGTTCCAATTGAGATTCGTATACGAGGTTGACTTCGTCTTTATTTCCTGTAATCAATTGGTGATATTGATTGAAAATAGGAATAAATTCACGAAGAAAATCGCGTCGAATTTCGTAAATCGGTTGAGCAATGGTTTCAATTTGTTCGTTGTAAATCTCAAGTGTATCGCGATCGTAGTAGTTGTTGGATACAAAGCTCTTTAATAGCGCATTGCGTTGGGTAATCAACTTTTGATGTTGAATGAGCAATTGCAAATAGTTGCTGTTCATTTGAGAAATTACACTATCTAGAAACTTTCGTCTTGTTTCACTCCCTTCTATGATCAAATCGCTATCTGAAGGCGAAATAATTACTAGGGGAATAAAGCCAAAGTGATCCGAAAAGCGTTCGTAGTTTTTATTGTTGCGCTTGAGGATTTTTTTCTGTCCTTTCTTCAAGCTACATAAGATGTGTTCGCTCTGTCCGTTTTTTTCAAACATTCCATCAATAACAAAAAAATCAGCACCCTGTTTGATATTTTGCACGGCAATGGGATTAAAATAGCTGCGGCCATACGCAATATAGTAGATTGAATCTAAAATATTCGTCTTACCAACGCCATTTAATCCAATAAAACAGTTGATTTTAGCATTAAATTCAAAAGATTTATCTTCAATATTTTTAAAATTTAGAAGATCTATTTTTTTTAAATACACGGGAATATAGGTATTTTTAACGAGTGAGTGATAGTATTGTCTAATTTGGTTGCAAATTATCAAAAATATTAATAGTAAGCACTTTTATATTACAATAAAAATCATATTTTTGCCTTTCATTAAACTTTTTATACATGGCAACTTATAATAAAAGAGGTTATAAAGCTCCTAAACCGGAAGACGAAACGGTAGATAACGAATTTGATCAGTATAGTTCAGTTGATACTTCTAACAGTACTACGGCAGAGGTATTTAATTCCTTAGATCAAGGAGCAAATAGAATGGAAGGTTGGGTAGCGAGAAATCAAAAAGCAATTTTTGGTATCGTTGGAGCTATTGCTTTAGTTACTATTGGTTATGTTGGTTATAATAAGTTTGTGGTTGAGCCTAAAAATGACGAAGCAGCAAATGAAATGTTTCAGGCACAATCGTATTACAATGACGCTTTCACTAACGAAACAGAAAAACAAAACCTATTGAACTTAGCCTTAAACGGTGGAGAAGGGAAATTGGGATTTTTGGGAATCATAGAAAACTACAAAGGAACTGCATCGGCTAATTTAGCACACTACTATGCAGGGACAACTTACCTAAACCAAGGGGAGTTTAAAAAAGCAATTGAGCAATTAGAACAATATAAAGTGGTGAGCGCTGAGGCGATCATTGGTGCTTCAGCATTAGGTGCTATCGGAGATGCTTTCTCTGAACTAGGACAACATGCAGATGCTTTTGATTACTACAAAAAAGCAGCAGCACACAACAAGAATGATTTCAGTACACCAAGATTTTTATATAAAGCGGGAATTGCTGCTTTAGAAGATGGTAAAAAAGCAGAAGCTTTGAAATTGTTTAATGAGGTTAAAAACAACTACTCAACAGCTATGGAAGCAACGTTGGTAGAGTCTTTAATCGGTCTTGCTCAATAATATGGCAACAGCGAATAAAAACTTATCGGCATACGATAAAACAAAATTACCTTCCGCATCGGATATGAAAGTCGGAATCGTGGTATCCAATTGGAATGATACGATTACAGAGGGCTTGTTTGAAGGGGCGAAAAAAACATTTTTAGATTGCGGGTTACAAGAAGAAGGGTTGATCCGTTGGGATGTACCGGGAAGCTTTGAACTGGTTTTCGGAGCGAAGCGAATGATTGAGCGTTTCGAAGACTTGGATGCAGTGATTGTGATCGGCTGTGTGATCAAAGGAGAAACCATGCATTTTGAATTTGTTTGTGAAGGCGTTACACACGGAATTAAAGACTTAAATTTAATAGCAGATATTCCCGTTATTTTCTGTGTACTTACAGATAATACAATCGAACAGTCGCTCGCTAGGAGTGGCGGAGATATGGGGAATAAGGGCGTAGAGGCTGCGGTCACTGCCCTGAAAATGATCGCTTTAAATCGTTTATAAAAAAACAAAGAAAAGCCTGTGTAAAAACAGGCTTTTTTTTATTATGCTCATCCAAAAAGTGAAAAAATAGTTAAGGAAGCAATTCCCCTATTTATTTCTTTAAATTTGTAGGAGTAGAGTTAAAAGTTTTAATCAAAAAAACCTTCATTTTTTAAATGTCTAATATCATTCGATTATTACCAGATCACGTAGCCAATCAGATTGCCGCAGGAGAAGTGGTTCAACGCCCAGCTTCTGTTGTAAAGGAGTTGATTGAAAATGCAGTGGATGCAGACGCAACTGAGATTAAATTGGTACTGAAAGATGCTGGAAAAACCTTGATTCAAGTAATCGATAATGGCAAAGGAATGAATGAAACAGATGCGAGAATGGCTTTTGAACGCCATGCTACATCTAAAATATCCAAAGCAGAAGATTTATTTGCCTTACATACCAAAGGATTTAGAGGAGAAGCACTAGCGTCTATTGCCGCTATTGCCCATGTGGATCTAAAAACCTGTTTACGCCATAGCGAATTGGGTACACACCTGATTATGGAAGGATCGAAAGTGATTTCGCAAGAAGTGACTGTAACGCCTCCAGGAACGGTGTTCTCTGTAAAAAATCTCTTTTTTAATATTCCTGCACGTCGAAATTTCTTGAAGTCCGACAATGTCGAATTTCGAAATATCGTCGATGAATTTGAACGTATTACTTTAGTGCATCCTGCTATTAGTTTTACGCTGATTCACAATGGGAGTGAGGTATTCAATTTACCCAGTTCAAATTTGCGTCAACGCATTGTCAATGTGTTTGGCGTAAAGACCAATGAGAAATTAGTACCCATCGAAGAGATAACGGAAATCGTTACTATTCGCGGGTTTATTGGAAAACCAGAATTTGCCAAAAAAAGCCGAGGGGAACAATTCTTCTTTGTCAATGATCGCTATATCCGCAGTGGTTATTTACACCATTCTGTCTTAGCAGCCTATGAAGGATTATTAAAAGATGGCACTCATCCTACCTATTTTATTTACTTAACTGTGCCAACGAATTCCATCGATATCAATATACATCCCACAAAGACGGAGATTAAATTTGATGATGAACAAGCGTTGTACAGTATTTTGCGTTCGGCGATTAAACACAGCCTAGGGCAGTTTAATGTTGCGCCTGTACTGGATTTTCACCGGGATGAAGGACTAGATGTACCCTATGAATTCAAAGATAGGGAAGCGGAAACTCCATTGATCGAAATCGATACGCATTACAATCCCTTTAGCAATGAAGGGCTAAACCCAACAGAAGAAGTTTATAATCCTTTTGAGCAAACGCCAAGTAGTTTGTCAGGTGGTGGGCGTTCGGACTTTGTTGAGCAAGGATTTAATCCTTTTGAAGAAAGTTCATTCTTACGTCAAGAGGAGCCGCAAACGGAAGAGGAAGAAACGGACGTTTTTGAAAGCAAGTTGACGACAAGCAAGTCAGCAATTGATTTTTCTTCGTTCAAACAAGAGGGAAGAAAAGCGGATGAAGCCGTATTTTTTTCGAGTAAGTCCAATAAAACGGAAATTAAAAAGTCATCCGCCACTGAAGTGGGAGCGTGGCAAGAGGTGTTTGAGGGATTGAAAGGCAAGGGAAGTTCGCTGGATGTCAGTGGAATTACTTTTGAGCAAGAAGAAGTGACAGGAAGCTTGTTTGATGAGAGCACAGAGACCACCTTGGCTTCGCGTACCTTTCAAATTCAACGAAAGTATATTGTCAGTCCGATTAAATCTGGCATGGTTATTATTAATCAAGGTAGGGCGCATCAGCGTATTTTGTACGAGAAATTTATTGGTAACATAACCAAGTCCAATGCTGTTTCTCAGCAATTGCTTTTTCCCTTAACTTTATACTATGCACCTTATGAAGTGGTTTTGCTAAAAGAAATTAGAATCTCGTTGAAGCAAATGGGATTTGATTTTGAAAACATGGGGGACGATCACGTGATCTTATCAGGATTACCTGTAAATGTGGCAGAAAGCGAAGCGCAAATTGTCCTAGATGATTTGATTATGAGCTTTCAAGAGGGAATTCCCGAAACCAATTATATTCAAACTGAACGCATAGCGAAAACTTTAGCGCAAAGTTTGGCCGTCAAATCGGGAACGATATTAAACGAAACAGAACAAGAAGATATTGTCAACTCTTTATTTGGTTGTAAAGAGCCCAACATATCTCCATTTATGAAGCCTACTTTTATCACGATGAAAGTAGAAGATATTGAACGAAAATTTATACTGTAATGAGACTATCAGAAGGAGTAAAACAGTTATTGATTATAAACATTCTATTTTTTATAGGAAGCCAGTTTGTACCTGCGACCTACGATTATTTAGCGATGTATTATTTTGACAACCCTAAATTTCAGGTTTGGCAACCGCTGACTTATATGTTTATGCATGGAGGAATCATGCATATCTTTTTCAATATGTTTGCGTTGTTTTCTTTTGGAACTACTTTAGAAATGATCTTTGGAACCAAGCGCTTGTATCTATTATTTCTGATTTCAGGACTAGGTGCCGCTTTATTGCATATGGGGGTTAATTACTATTCGGTATCACAAGGTGTTAGTCAATTAGTTGCAGCCGGTTATACCGAGTCAGATATCTATGACTTATTGCGCAATGGAATGTACAATACCCAGTGGGAATCTATTTTGGGGTCGGCTGATTTAGGGGCGATGATTGGTGGATTTAATGCGCCAGTTGTAGGAGCTTCAGGAGCAGTTTATGGATTTTTAGTGGCTTTTGCCTATATGTTCCCCAATGCTGAACTAATGATGATGTTTATTCCAGTACCCATCAAAGCGAAGTACTTTGTACCTGGCATTTTAGCGATTGACTTAATCGGCGGATTAACAGGTGGATTCAGTATTTTTGGTGGAGGAACAGGAATTGCTCACTTTGCACACGTTGGAGGCGCTTTAACGGGATTCTTACTCGTGCGCTACTGGAAAAAGAATCAGTTCAAACAAAATCGTTGGGATTTGTAAAATGAATATACTAGATGATGTAAAGAGAAAGCTAAAAACAGGGGATAAAGTACAACTACTTATTATCAGTAATGTACTTGTTTTTGTCTTGCTTTTTGGACTTTCTGCTGTTTTGTCTTCGGTTTACCACAGCGTATTCCCTTATCTCGCTTTTGTAGCAGATGGAGCCGCTTCCTTGACTCGTTTCTGGACCTTTATCTCTTATTCTTTTGTACATGCGAATATTTGGCATTTACTACTGAATATGATTATGCTATTCTTTGTAAGTAATCTATTCTTTACCTTCTTTTCCTCTAGACAATTTTTGGTTGTTTATTTTATGGGAGCCTTGGGAGGAAGCGTATTATATTATGTGTGTTCGTTCTTCTTTTCCATGGGGTATGGTTTAGTAGGGGCTTCTGCCGCTGTGATGGCTCCTCTTATGGCCTTAGCTAGTTTTGCCCCTCAAATGGAAGTGCGCCTAGCCTTGATTGGGAGAATAAAAATGATGTATATTGCCGCCTTTATTATTATCATCGATCTATTTCAATTGTCTTCAAGTAATGTTGGAGGGCATATTGCCCATCTAGGTGGTGCTTTGGTCGGTGTAGGATATACCGTATTATTGAAGAATGGCATTGATTTAGCGAAACGCAAAAAGCGAACAGCAAAAAATAAATCTACATTTAAACAGGTTTACGTTAATAAAAAGGTAGATAAAAGCGTTAATAGAGAAGAAACAACCCAAAAGCAAATTGATGCTATTTTAGATAAGATCAGTAAGTCAGGCTATGAAAGCTTAAACAAAGAGGAAAAAGAGTTTCTTTTTCGTCAAGGAAATAAGTAAAAAATGAAAAAATTATCTTGGTTTAACAAAGCCGTATTTATCTTGAATGTCCTTGTTGCTATAGGGACATTATTGGGGTATGTATTGCCTTTCTTAGCGCCAAAACTATTTCCTTTTCTCTCTGTTTTTACCTTGATTCTCCCTTCGTTAATCTTGACCAATTTTGTGTTTCTAGTCTATTGGGCAATCCAAGTGAAAAGGCAAATGATTCTATCGGCTTTAATCTTAGTTTTGGGTATTACTTTTATTACCAAATTCTATAAGATTACAGGTAAAAATGAGCCTACGGAGCCAAGTGATATTGTATTGATGACGTATAATGTTCGACTATTTAATTTGTTTAAATGGATTCCCGATGAATTTGTTCCACAGAAAATTAAAGAATTCGTCGATTTACAAGATCCCGATATTCTGTGCTTACAAGAATACTCAAAAGGTGCTGCCTTAGACTTTAAACAGTTTCCCTATAAATACATTGTTTCCCATGGAGAAAAAATTAAAACGGGACAAGCCATTTACTCCAAGTATCGCATTATTGATAAAGGAGAAATCAATTTACCCAACTCCAATAACAATGTGATTTTTGCCGATCTAGTTATTGATTCGGATACGATACGCGTGTATAGCATCCATTTACAGTCTATTAGTATTAGCCCTGATATTCATGAAAAAATAGATGAGGAGAAGTCTAAACGCATTTTTAGACGTATTTCTAATGCCTTTACCGAACAACAAATGCAATCGGAGTTGATTCAATCCCATATGAAAGACGCCACCCACCGCAAAGTGATTTGCGGTGACATGAATAATAGCGCCTTTTCGTATGTGTATAGCAACATTAAAGGGGATCTCAAAGATGCTTTTATCGAAGCAGGAAGCGGGTTTGGAAAGAGTTACGACTTTCCCTATTACCCGATGCGTATTGATTATGTTTTTGTTGATCCTAGTATAGAGGTAAAATCCTTTAAAACGCATAGTGACTTTCGAAATTCAGACCACTTTCCCATTGTAACGCGTTTGGTGATACCTACACGCGACTAATTACTTTTTTTGCGAGGCAATCCCATTGCTAACAAGACAGCAATAGTAGCGAACAAGAGCAATACCCATCCAAAATTGGATAGTAAACTACTGCAATATAACCCCAAACCAATCAACAAGTAATACAACAATCCGAATAAAGCACCTGCAGAACCGATGGCTGTTTTATAGTGAACGAGTGCTTGACTCAAGATGTTGGGAATCGCCATTCCAAAGGAGGCAACAATCAATAGTACAGGCAGTAAAAACCACATCGAGTCTACTAAAACCGAAGCAATTACTGCGCTACTTAGTGCTAAAATTGCGGATCCTCGGATTAGGGTATTTCCTGAGATGCCTTTGCTCAGACCTATTTTGTTGAAGTAACTGCCCACAAAAGAACCTAGCGCTAAAATTACACCACTATAACCATAAACAGAAGCGTCATATCCATTGGATTCAAAGATAAAAGGCGCAAACGAATAGTAACTAAACAACAGTACATTATAACTCATAACCAAAAGTGCATAGCGCCAGATGCTGCGATCGGTGTACATTTTTTTTGCTAGGGCAAAAAGTGCAGTTCGCGTAATTTTATCTTGGGTTTGCTTGGTTTCAGGTAGCTGAAAATACGCTTTGATGACCAAAACCAAGGCCAAGGCGGCCAGTAGTGCAAAAACGCCAAAATGCGCAAAAGTCGAAACGGTTAAACCACCCAATAACAACCCTAGTACAGGGCTGATTGACAAGGCAATTCCCATGATGGAGAACACTTTGCTTAGTTCAGCTCCTGTATAAACATCACGCATCATGGTTTGGGTAATTACAGAACCAACAGCAATACCAAAAGCAGCCATAACTCGAGCAACTAATACAATTTCAAAAGTCGGAGCAACTAACGCGACTAAAGAGGCAACCATATAGGTACTTAGGCCCCAAATCATTGCTTTTCGCCTTCCGATGTAGTCGCTCTGAATGCCCCACCAAATCACACCAAAGGCAAAAGTAATAAAATAAGTGCTAATAGTGAGCAACGCCTGTGTTTCGGTGACTTGAAAATGTTGCGTAATACTCGGTAAAGCTGGGCTGTAAATCGTTTCTACAAACTGCGGAAACATCATTAACACCACCATAAAGCCCAATTGTAATTTTGTTTTCATGTCTCTTTATTATTTCTGATGCAAAATTCTAACGAATTAAGGTTATCTTTATAACAGGATAAATACAAAAAATATCAAAAGTAGGACAATGGCGTATTTGAATAAAGAACAAGAACTACACTTGTCAGCGATTGAGCAAGAAGTGATTGGATTAGCCTCTGATTTGGTACAGCACGATTCGGGCTTCCACAACCACGAAACCCATGCTCAAATTCTCTATGCCCCTAGTGGATGTATGACATTGCTTACTCGTCATCAACAGGTTATTTTACCTCCTCAAAAACTGATGTTTATTCCTGCGGGATTGGAACACCGCGTTACCTTTCGCAATGTGGTGGCTTACCGATCGATCTATTTGGATATTCGAAAAGTAAACGTGGAAACGTTAGGATTAGAAGTTCGCGTGGTCTCGCCTTTACTTGCTGAGGTTATTGAGCGTATTTGCCAGTGGGGATGGGAGGGAGAATATACACCAGCTCAACACAATATTTTGACCGTATTTTGGGATGAATTCCACCAAGCCCAAAAAGAATCCTATCAGTTGGACATCCCCTCGGATTATCGCCTACAATCTTGGATGGCTGCTTTTATGTTAGAGAAGAAAGTACCTCCATTCTTGCATGAACTCGCCCAATATGTAGGGGCAAGTGAAAAGACAATCACCCGCATTTTTAAACGAGAAACCCATATGTCCTACCAAGCTTGGCGTCAGCAATGGCGCGTATATCGTGCGATCGAGCTTCTGGCAGAAAACACAGTGATTTCAGAGATAAGTGATCAATTGGAATTCTCTTCTGATAGCGCTTTTATCGAATTTTTTAAGAATCACACAGGAAGAACACCTGCGAAATATTTTGTGTAGTTTTTTTTTGCGCTTTTTTTTTTGCTCTTTGTTCTTTGTTTTTTGCTCTTTGTACGTTGTAAGAATGTTCTTCACAAACCGCACGACGAACGAACCGCACGACGAACGAACCGCACGACGAACGAACCGC